>NZ_JBEXZS010000246.1:0-91041 GCF_040593685.1 Methylobacterium sp. EM32
CCCCCCCCCCCCCCCCCCCCCCCCCCCCCCCCCCCCCCCCCCCCCCCCCCCCCCCCCCCCCCCCCCCCCCCCCCCCCCCCCCCCCCCCCCCCCCCCAACCCCCCCCCCCCCCCCCCCCCCCCCCCCCCCCCCCCCCCCCCCCCCCCCCCCCCCCGCCGCTCTAGGTGTCTTCGTCGAGCACGCCCTCGAGGGCGTAGTGGCGCACGGTGCGGCGGTTGGCGATCAGCTCGTCGACCGTCGGCTCGCCCCTCAAGGCCCGGGCGATGGCGAGCTTCGTCGCCTCGTAATTGGTGCGGTAGAGGTCCTTACGGTCGAGGTTCGGGTCCTCGGGGCAGCGCGGGTCGAGCCAGATCATGATGATCATGCACAGCTCGTCGAGCCCGTCGCGGGGCAGGATGCCCTCGATGATGCAATCGACGATGGCGTCGCCGGTCGCGGCCTGGACCACGCCGCCGAGCAGTTCGACGTACTCGGCGGTGTGGATCGTCGCCTTGGTGGTCATCATCGTGGCCGGGCGGACCAGCTGATTGATGTCGCGCACCACGAACATGCGGGTGTGGCCCTGGACCTGCCCCATCATCGAGGCGAAGGCCTGGCCGACCGGCCCGCGCACCGAGCCGATCAGCACCTCCGGCATCGCGTCGGTATACTGGCCCTCGGCGGCCAGCACCGTGGCCTCGCCGGTGCGGAAGACGATCTCGCTCATCTGCGATTCCTCGGTTCGCTGCAGGGGGTGTCCCGGCGCGGGTCGACCACGGCGACCGCCGTGCCGTCAACGGCGGCGGACCCATCGACCTGTCCGGAAATTGGTCTATAGGGCCGAGGATTGGGCCTTGCGCCCTCGAACAGCTGAAGCGGACGGATGAGCGATCGCGACTGGACCCTGCGGGTGACGCCGACCGAGGCGGGCGTGCGGCTCGAACTCGACCTCGCCGACCTCGACGGCGCGCCGGTCACGGCGGCGATCGCCCTCGACCGGGCCGAGGCGCGCCGCTTCGCCCGGGCGATGCTGGCGGCGGCCGGCGACGCGGCCGAGCGCACCTTCCCGCATCCGCCGGCCCCGGACGAGGGTTAGGGCATTTTTCGACGAGGTCGATGCCGGTTCGTCGCCGGAAATGCGGCGAAATCAAAGACCCAGAGCCCTTCGCGATTGCAGCGCGATCGTGAAGGGCTCTGGCCGGTGGCCGTCATCCTCGCGGCGGCTCCCGCCGACCGATCCGCGCGGTGAACCAGTCGGCCAGGATGTCGCGCTCGTAAGCGAGGGCGGATTGCCCGCCCGGCCGCGCGCGGAGCAGGAAGTTGATGTCTGTCACCGTCTCCTCCGCCTCCAGGACGAGGCGGCCACGCTCCCTCAGGGCGTAGCGCAGGCGCAGGCGCGGCGGGGTGACGTCGGTGACGAGGCGCGGGGCGGTGGGACC
Source organism: Methylobacterium sp. EM32 (assembly GCF_040593685.1). Lineage (NCBI taxonomy): Bacteria > Pseudomonadati > Pseudomonadota > Alphaproteobacteria > Hyphomicrobiales > Methylobacteriaceae > Methylobacterium > Methylobacterium sp. EM32. The sequence continues at coordinate 1,419 of NZ_JBEXZS010000246.1, forward strand.
GGCGCCCGGCAGGTCGGTGCCGGCGAGATCGACGTCGAGGACGTCGACGGTCAGGCTCTGCCCGGGCTGGAGCGTCCGCCCGGCAAGCTCGCGAAAAATCCGGTCCAATCCGCCGATCGTCGCCCGCAGGGTCGGCCCGGAGCCGAGGCGGCTTTCCGCGTCGGTGTAGCGCTCGGGCGCGACGAAGCGGAGGGCGAACGGCGCCTCCGCACTCGCCGCCTGAGCGAGACAGAGCAGCAGACTGGCAGCCAGGACGCGACGCAAGGCTCAACCCCTCCCTCGATCTGGCGCGGAACCGCCGTCAGGGGCCAACGCCGCGAGGGGAGCGTGGTTCGGAAAGCAGGTGCAGGGTTCAGTAGCGGCCCGGCAGGCGCGGCACCTTGGTGCCGGGCTTCTCGATCGGCTCGGCGCAGGAATAGACGAACTCGGTCTGGAGATCGGTGAACACCGTCTCGCCGACGATGGTGCAGGTCTCCCGCGCCGTTTCGCGCAGGTAGCTCGCGGCGGCCTCGGAGAAGCGGCGCCGCCGGGTCAGGGCCGGGTCCTTGCCCTCCAGGCCGCAGCCGGCGACCTCGCGGAGGTGATTAGAAACAATCAGGACCTTGCGCTGCTGGCGCTGGTCGTAGACCTCGTAGGGGTCGTTGCAGCCGATCGTGACCACCTGCGGCTGGAGGCCGACATAGGTCTTCGAGATGTAGGAGAATTCGGTGCAGCCGGCCGCCGCCACGACGGCGCCCGCCACGGCGACGAGGGCGAGCCTCCCTGGTCCTGTCCGCATTCCCGGTCCTTCCCGCATCCTCAAGCCCAGCTTTGAGCCGGGCCGGCGGCGGCGGTCAAGCCCGGGTCAGGGGGTGGAGTCCGGGTCCTCCACCGGGTCGTCCGGAGGCAGAGGCAACTCCTCGGTCGCCGCCCGCTCGAAATCGTCGTCCAGCGGGCCGACGACGCGGCGCATCCAGTCCCAGTTCTCGGGGATTTCGATCGGCACCTCGGAGGGCTCGGGCACCAGCTCGTTCAGAGCCGCCTCCACATCGGGTTCGAGCGGCCGAATACGCGCCTGGAGCCAATCCCAGCGTCCCGGCACCGATTCGTCTTTTGCATTCATGCGCACCTCCGGGATGACGACCCATCGTGACGACGGGCCGCCCCCGAAGGCAAGCACCCCCTACTCCGCCGCCGCCCGATACCGCGCCGTGTCGTAGTTCAGCACAGGCCCGAGCCAGCGCTCGACCTCGGCCACGTCCATGCCCTTGCGGGCGGCGTAATCCTCGACCTGGTCGCGCTCGACCTTGGCGACGCCGAAATAATGTGCGTCCGGATGGGCGAGGTAGAGGCCCGAGACCGAGGAGCCCGGCCACATCGCGTAGGATTCGGTGAGCTTGACGCCGATGCGCGGCTCCGCCTGGAGCAGATCGAACAGGGTCGTCTTCTCGGTGTGGTCGGGTTGGGCCGGGTAGCCCGGCGCCGGGCGGATGCCGGCATAGGGCTCGGTGACGAGTTCGGCCGGCGTATAGGACTCGTCCGCCGCGTAGGCCCAGAACTCGCGGCGCACCCGCTCGTGCATCCGCTCGGCGAAGGCCTCGGCGATGCGGTCGGCCAGCGCCTTGACCAGGATCGACTTGTAATCGTCGTTCTGGCGCTCGAAGCGCTCGGCGATCCGCACCTCCTCCAGGCCCGCCGTGACGACGAAGCCGCCGACATAGTCGGGGAGCCCGCTCTCCACCGGCGCCACAAAGTCCGACAGGCAGGTATTCGGACGCCCGTCGCGCTTCGAGAGCTGCTGGCGCAGGCCGTGGAAGGTCGCGAGCGTGTCGGTCCGGCTCTCGCCGGTGAACAGCCGGATGTCGTCGCCGACCGCGTTGGCCGGCCAGAAGCCGATCACCGCCTTCGGGTTGAACCAGCGCTCCTCGACGATCTGGCGCAGCATGGCCTGCGCGTCCTCGAACAGGGCGCGGGCGGCCGGCCCCTGCTCGGGATCGTCGAGGATCGCCGGGTAGCGGCCCTTGAACTCGTAGGTCTGCAGGAATGGCGTCCAGTCGATGTAAGGGACGAGTTCCGCCACGTCGTAGCTGCGGAACACCCGCGTGCCGGTGAAGGTCGGCTTGACCGGCGTGCACGCCGACCAGTCCACCTTGAAGGCGTTGGCGCGAGCTCGTGCGAGCGGCAGGCGCTGCTTGTCGGCCTCCGAGCGGGCATGGGCCTCGGCGACGCGCTTGTACTCGGCGCGCACCGCTTGAATCGTCTGCACCTTCGAGTCCGGCGAGAGCAGGTTCGAGACCACGCCGACGGCGCGGCTGGCATCCGTCACGTAGACCGCCTGGCCCTTGGCGTAGGCCGGGTGGATCTTCACCGCGGTGTGGACCCGGCTCGTCGTCGCGCCGCCGATCAGCAGCGGCACGTCGAAGCCCTCGCGCTCCATCTCGGCCGCGACGTGGACCATCTCGTCGAGGGAGGGCGTGATCAGGCCCGACAGGCCGACGATGTCGACGTTCTCACGCCGCGCGGTATCCAGGATCTTCGCCGCCGGCACCATCACGCCGAGGTCGATGATCTCGTAGTTGTTGCACGCGAGCACGACGCCGACGATGTTCTTGCCGATGTCGTGGACGTCGCCCTTCACGGTCGCCATCAGCACCTTGCCGGCGGCCTGCCGCCCGCCGACGCCCCCGTTGGCGGCCTTCTCCGCCTCCATGAACGGCATCAGGTAGGCCACCGCCTGCTTCATGACGCGGGCCGACTTCACCACCTGCGGCAGGAACATCTTTCCCGCGCCGAACAGGTCGCCGACCACGTTCATGCCGGCCATCAGCGGGCCCTCGATGACGTGGAGCGGCCGCTCGGCCTTGGCGCGGGCCTCCTCGGTGTCGGCCTCGATGTACTCGGTGATGCCGTTGACGAGCGCGTGCTCCAGGCGCTTCTCGACCGGCGCCTCGCGCCAGGCGAGGTCGGTACCCTTGTCGCGCGCCTGCCCGCCCTCCTTGAAGCGGGCCGCGGCGTCGAGCAGGCGCTCGGTCGCGTCCGAGCGGCGGTTGAGGACGACGTCCTCGCACAGCTCGCGCAGCTCCGGCGGCAGCTCGTCGTAGACCGCGAGCTGGCCGGCATTCACGATGCCCATATCCATGCCGACCTTGATCGCGTGGTACAGGAACACCGCGTGCATCGCCTCGCGCACCGGCTCGTTGCCGCGGAAGGCGAAGGACAGGTTCGAGATGCCGCCCGAGATATGGGCGTGGGGCAGGGTCTCGCGGATGATCCGCGCCGCCTCGATGAAGGCGACGCCGTAGCCGTCATGCTCCTCGATGCCGGTCGCCACCGCGAAGACGTTGGGATCGAAGATGATGTCCTCGGGCGGGAAGCCGACCTTCTCGGTCAAAACCTGGTAGGCGCGGATGCAGATCGCGACCTTGCGCTCCAGCGAATCGGCCTGGCCCTGCTCGTCGAAGGCCATCACCACCACGGCGGCGCCGTAGGCGCGGCAGATCTTGGCTTCCGCGATGAACTTCTCCTCTCCCTCCTTAAGGGAGATCGAGTTCACGATCGCCTTGCCCTGCACGCATTTGAGGCCGGCCTCGATGACCGGGAATTTCGAGGAATCGATCATCACCGGCACCCGGGCGATGTCGGGCTCGGCGGCGACGAGGTTGAGGAACTCGACCATCGCCTTCTGGGAGTCGAGCAGGCCCTCGTCCATGTTGATGTCGATCACCTGGGCGCCCGCGGCGACCTGGTCGCGGGCGACGTCGAGGGCGGCGGCGTAGTCGCCGTTGGTGACGAGCTTGCGGAAGCGCGCCGAGCCGGTGACGTTGGTACGCTCGCCGACGTTCACGAACGGGATCTCGGGCGTCAGCGTGAAGGGCTCGAGGCCGGACAGGCGCATCAGGGGCTTCACGGTCGGCACCCGGCGCGGCGCCTTGCCGGCCACCGCCCCGGCGATGGCGCGGATGTGGTCCGGCGTGGTGCCGCAGCAGCCGCCGACCATGTTGACGAGGCCGCTCTCGGCGAACTCGCCGACGAGCTTTGCCATCGCTTCCGGGCTCTCGTCGTAGAGGCCGAATTCGTTCGGCAGGCCGGCATTGGGGTAGGCGCAGACCAGGGTGTCGCAGGTGCGCGACAGCTCGTCGATATGGGCGCGCATCTCGCGGGCGCCGAGGGCGCAGTTGAGGCCAAAGGTCAGCGGCTCGGCGTGGCGCAGCGAGTGCCAGAAGGCGGTCGGGGTCTGGCCCGACAGGGTGCGGCCGGAGAGGTCGGTGATGGTGCCCGAGATCATGATCGGCAGGCGGGTGCCGGTCTCGTCAAAAACCTGCCAGGCCGCCGCCACCGCCGCCTTGGCGTTCAGCGTGTCGAAGACCGTCTCGATCAGGATGAGTTCCGCGCCGCCAGCGATCAGGCCGCGCACCTGCTCGGCATAGGCCTCGCGGACCTGGTCGAAGGTCACGGCGCGATAGCCCGGATTGTTGACGTCCGGCGAGATCGACAGGGTGCGGTTCGTCGGGCCGATCGCCCCGGCGACGAAGCGGCGGCGCCCGTCCTCCTTCTCGGCGAGCAAGGCCGCCTCGCGGGCGAGGCGCGCGCCCTGCGCGTTCAGCTCATGAATGATCGGCTCCATGCCGTAATCGGCTTGAGCGATCGTGGTACCCGAGAAGGTGTTGGTCTCGACGACGTCGGTGCCGGCGAGGAAGTAATCGAGGTGGATCTGCCGGATCGCGTCGGGCTGAGTGAGGATCAGGAGGTCGTTGTTGCCCTTCTGGTCGTGGGCGTGATCGCGGAACCGGTCGCTGCGGAAATCGGCCTCGGTCAGGCCGAGGCGCTGGATCACCGTGCCCATCGCCCCGTCGAGGACGAGGATTTTCTCCGCCGCGCGCCGGCGCAGGGCGGTCAGGATTTCGGCACCGTCGGCGGGGGGGAAGTCGGTCATCGGGGTGGGATTCCAGCGAATGTCGGGCAGTGCGGTCGAGACAGAATCGAGCCGGGCCGCATCACGCGGCCCGGGAACCTTTTAATAGCGAGGGAGCGAGAATGGTCAGGCCGCCGCCTTCTCCGCCGCCACCGGCGCCGCACGCAAGCCCAGCAGATGGCAGATCGCGTAGACGAGGTCGGCGCGGTTCATGGTGTAGAAGTGGAAGTCGGTGACGCCACGGTCAACGAGGTCCAGAACCTGCTCGGCGGCCACCGCCGCGGCCACAAGCTTGCGGGTGGCGACGTCGTCCTCCAGCCCCTCGAAGCGGGCGGCGAGCCAGTCCGGCACCGAGGCGCCGGTGCGGCGGGCGAAGTTGGCCGCCTGCTTGAAGTTCTGCACCGGCAGGATGCCCGGGATGATCGGGATGTCGATGCCGCGCGACTGCACCCGGTCGAGGTAGCGGAAGAACAGGTCGTTGTCGAAGAAGAACTGGGTGATGGCACGGTCGGCGCCGCAATCGACCTTGGCCTTCAGCGCGTCGAGGTCCTGGTCGAGGGAGCCGGCCTCCGGGTGGCGCTCGGGGTAGGCCGAGACCGAGACCTCGAAGTCGCCGATGCGCTTGATGCCGGCGACGAGGTCGCAGGAGCGCTCGTAGCCGCCCGGATGCGCCGTGTAGGCGGTGCCGACGCCCTCCGCCGGGTCGCCGCGCAGGGCCACGATGTGGCGCACGCCGGCCTCGTGATAGGCCCGCACCACGTCGTCGACCTCACCCTTCGTCGCCGCCACGCAGGTGAGGTGGGCGGCGGGCTTCAGGTCGGTCTCGCGCACCAGGCGCGACACGGTATTGTGGGTGCGCTCGCGGGTCGAGCCGCCGGCGCCATAGGTCACCGAGACGAAGCTGGGGCCGAGCGGCGCCAGGCGCTCGATCGACGACCACAGGGTCGCCTCCATCTCCGGGGACTTGGGCGGGAAGAACTCGAACGACACCCGGATCGGGCGGCGGCTCTCGCGGCTCGGGCGGAAGGCGGTGGGGTACATCGGCGGCCTCGGGCAGAAAATCGGAGAAGCGGGGGTCAGGCGACGGCGCGGTCGGGCAGACCGGCGGCCGCTTCCGGGTGATGGGCGAGCCAGAGCGTGACGGTGAGCTGGTGCTCCGCAGCCCCGGAGGGCGCGAGATGGCGCAGCCGCACGTCGGTGAGGCCGGCCTCGGAGAGCCAGCCGGCGACCTGCTCGGGGGCGAAGCCGAGGCGGCGATGCGCCTCGTCCGCGCGGAGGAATTCGAGGCTGTGGGGCGCGAAATCGACCACCAGCAGGCGTCCGCCGGGAGCGACGAGGCGGGCGGCCTCGCGCAGGGCCCGGGCCGGGTCGTCGAGGTAGTGCAGCACCTGGTGGATCAGCACGAGGTCGAAGCTCGCCCGCCCGAAGGGCGGCGCGTGGATGTCGCCCTGGCGCAGGTCGATCCGGGTCAAGCCCTGCCGCTCCAGGTTGGCGCGGGCCACCGACAGCATGGCGTGGTTGGCGTCGAGCCCGGTCGCCCGGGCGGCCCGGGGCGCGAGCAGGCCGAGCATGCGCCCGGTGCCGGTGCCGAGATCGACGAGGCTGCCGATGGGCCCTCCACCCAGCACGTCGAGCACCGCCGCCTCGACGGTGGCCTCCGGCACGTGGAGCGAGCGTACCCGGTCCCATTGCGGCGCGAGCCGCGCGAAGAAGTTCTGCGCGGCGTCCGCGCGCTGGGCCCGCACCGCCTGGAGCCGCGCCCGGTCCTCGGAGAGCGGCGGCTCGGCGACGTCGAGCGCCGCGACCAGGGGCGCCACCAGCCCCGCCGCGCCCTCGCGCAAGCGGAAAAACGCCCAGGCGCCCTCGCGGTGGCGCACCACCAGCCCGGCCTCGACCAGGAGCTTGAGGTGGCGCGAGATCCGCGGCTGCGACTGGCCGAGGATGTCGGTGAGGTCGGAGACCGACAGCTCGCCCTCGCCGAGCAGCACCAGGATGCGCAGGCGCGTCTCCTCCGCCGCGGCGCGCAGCACGCCCAGAGCGTCGGCGAAGGGGACGGTGGGGATCATATCGAGGGGTTCCTCGCCTCCGACTTGAAACATAAAGATATCTTTATGTGAGGAATGGGCGGGGCGCAAGCGGTGTTTCGGGGCAGCGCGTGACCGGCGCTTGGGCGACCAGCCTAGCGGGGAACATGGGATCCGACCGTTGACCGCTCCGGGGCCCCTCCGGTATGTTCCTGCTTCGTTCGGGCCGCCCGCCCGTCCAGGAGCGACCCGCTTCCATGGCGCAGGCCACCTCCGCCGGTCGAGCGTCCGGCAAAACCCTCTTCTTCTTCGAGAAGCCCTCGGCGATGCGCCAGGTGCAGCGGTTCTTCCGCTCGCCGAGCACGGTCTGCGTCGCCGCCGAGGGGCATCTCCTGGAGGTGGCCGAGCCCGGGGAGATCCGGCCGGACTGGAAGCCCTGGCGCTTCGACGCGCTGCCTATCGCGATGGAGCGCCTGCCGGTCGCCCCCGGCCACGGCCGCTCGGGCCAGTCGCACGCCCCGAAGCTCGCGGCGATCCGCCAGGCGCTCGACGGGGTCGAGCGGGTGATCATCGCCACCGATCCGGGCCGCGAGGGCTCGATGATCGCCTGGGAGGTGCTGGAGCATCTCGGCTGGCGCGGCCGGGTCGATCGCCTGCGCCTCGGCGCCCTCGACGAGATCTCGATCCGCCGCGCCTTCGGGCTGCTGGCGAAAGAAGACGATTCCGGCGAGCGCGACTACGCCGCCTATCTCGAGGCCCTGTGCCGGCAATACGAGGACTGGCATCTCGGCCTCAACGGCACGCGGGCGGTGTCCCTGCGCCTGCGCCCGCCGGCCTTCCGCGAGCCGTGGCGCTTCGGCGGGGTGCAGACGCCGACGCTCGCCATCCTCGCCGATCTCGAGGAGCGCATCCGGAATTTCGTGCCGCGGGACTTCTACAAGATCGCCCTGCCGGTGACGACGGAGAGCGGTGCGAAGCTGACGCTCTGGCACGCGCCGAAGGACAAGATCTTCGACATCAAGGACGCCGAGGCGATCCGCGATGCGGCCGAGGGCTGGGCCGGCCCGCTCGCGGTGGTCCAGAAGGACGTGCGCCGGGCACCGCCAAAACTCTTCTCGAAGGACACCCTGGCGCGAGCCTGCGCCAAGCGCTTCGGCTGGGACCCGCAAGTCACGGCGCGCCACGCGCAGGCGCTCTACGACAAGGGCTTCCTGAGCTATCCCCGCACCGAATCGGTGCACCTGCCCGAATCGCAGGCCAAGGACGCCGCCGCGGTGCTCGCGGCGATCGCCCCCGTCGACAAGGACCTCGCCGCGCATATCCCTGCGACGCCGCAGATCCGCCGCGGGCCGAAGGGCCATTACGTCAAGGATCCGGGCGAGCACCACGCCATCGTGCCCCTGCGCAAGGTGCCGGGGCCGGGCGACGTCGCGCCCGACGCGCAGAAGCTCTGGCTGCTCGTCGCCAAGAACTTCCTCGCCGCGCACATGGCCGACGGGATCGACGCCCGCACCACGGTCACGGCCGACGTCCCGACGCCGCTGGGCGCGAAGCGCTTCGTCATCACCGGCAGCGTGGTGAAGGTGCCGGGCTGGCGCGCCCTCTACGGCACCGAGGCCGACGACGACGAGGTCGTGCCCGGCAAGGCCAAGGCCGACGACGAGCCGACCACCGGCCGCCTGCCGCCGGTCCGCGACGGCGAGGCCGGCACCGGCGGAAAGCCGAAGGTCGAGACTGCCCGGACCGAGCCGCCCCGGCGCATCACCCGGGGCGAGTTGCCGGTGGTGATGGGCCGTCTGATCGACCAGATCGAGGACCCGGCCCTGAAGCGGGCGCTGGAGAACCCCGCCAACCCGACCGAGCCGAAGGGCCTCGGCACCGCGGCGACCCGCGACGCGGTGCTGCCGAAGCTGATGAAGAGCCACTACGTCACGCTGCTGAAGGGCAAGGATCCGGCGATCACCGTGACGGAGGTCGGCCTCGCCTTCGTCGCCGCGGTGCGCCGGGTCTTTCCAGCCTATGGCGATCCGGTCGGGCGGGCGGTGTTCGAATCGGAGCTGGCCGAGATCGGCCGGGCGACGACGAAGGACGAGGCGTTGCGCCGGGCGAACGCCTTCCGCCAGCGCACCCGCGAGCGGGTCGAGGCGCTGATCGGCGCGGTCTCGGGCGCCGAGCGCCTGGCGGTGGAGGGCGAGGTTCCGCCCCGCAGCGGCCGCGCGCCGACTGCCGCGATGGTGTCGTTCGCCACCTCGCTCGCCGCCCGCAAGGGAATCCCCCTCCCCCCGGAGGCCAAGCGGGATGCCGGCGCCTGCCGGGTCTTCCTCAACACCCATGCGGGACCGAAGATGGCGCCGTCCGGCAACGGCGCGACCCGGCCCCCGACCCCGGCGATGCTGCGCTTCGCCGCCTCGCTCGCCCGGGCGAAGCGCCTGGAGGCGCTGCCGCCCGAGATCGAAACCGACTTCGCCGCCTGCCGCGCCTTCCTCGACGCCCATGCGGGCGACGACGGTCCGCGCTCCGGCACCCAGGCGGCCCCCGCCCGCGACGCCGCCACCCGGGACGCCTCGGCGAAGAAGCCCCGCACCCGCCGCCCGCGCAGCCCGGCGAGCCCGGGCCGCGCGCCCCGCCGGCGCCGGGCAGCAGAAGGGTGACGGCGACGTGCCGGGCGCCGGCAAACAATCCCCCGCGCGCCCGCAGGAGACGGCTGGACAGGCGATCCGAGCGTCTCTATACCCCCGCTCAACGCCGCTGCCCCACGCAGCCGGCGGGCCCGGGTAGCTCAGTTGGTAGAGCATGCGACTGAAAATCGCAGTGTCGGCGGTTCGACTCCGTCCCCGGGCACCACTTCCTCGTCCCTGACGTGAGTGGTGCCGTCCTTGAATAAGGACGATCTCTGGTGCTTGGACCGTCGCCCTGCGCGGCCGGTGCGCCCGGGTAGCTCAGTTGGTAGAGCATGCGACTGAAAATCGCAGTGTCGGCGGTTCGACTCCGTCCCCGGGCACCATTCTTCTTGAGCGTTTCTTTCTCCATCGACAGATTCAACTTTAACCATCCGCTGCTCCGATCGGCGACGGATAGACGTCGTCCGACTTTCTTGATCAAGCTGATATCGACCGAACTCTGCGGCACTGCGCCGGAATGAGACCAATTCTGCTTGATCCGGCTGCCAGATAAAGATTGAGCGAGCCTCCTCTTCCCCCGTGGCAGGGCTGTCCGAGGAAACGACATAGCGCGGGGCTGTCCGGGGAAAGCCGAAGCTCGGGTTTCCCCTCTCCCCGCGGGCGGGGAGAGGGCCGTGTCGCCGTCCAGGGGACACGGCAAGCGCAGGCGAAGCCGGAGCGGGGGTGAGGGGGTGTCTCCGGAGGAGCCTCATCCGGAGATACCCCCTCACCCCCGCCCTTCGGGCTCCCTGAGCCCCTTCGGAGCTCAGGCCTCTCCCCGCCCGCGGGGAGAGGAGAATATCCGCGCCTCGTCTCTCCCCGGACAGCCCTGCCCTTATGGAGAAGGGATGACGTCCACGGCGTGAGAGCGCAGGCGGGATCGCGAGATCCGATCGCCTCGATCAAACCCGCGGTCTCACCCGAACCGGTCCCACCGAACCGGCGAGCGCCCGCGAGCAACCTCCGTCGCCGTAGACCGTGCGGCGCGACGCACCGCCCCTTGCCTCCCACGCCCGCCGCCGCCACAACGCCGGCCATGCTCCGCGTGAACGACCTCACCTACCGGATCGGCGACCGCCTGATCCTCGACCAAGCCGGCTTCGCCCTGCCCGAGCGGGCACGGGTCGGGATCGTCGGCCGCAACGGCGCCGGCAAGACCACCTTGTTCCGCATCATCCAGGGCGAGATCCCCACGGAAGGCGGCACGATCGGGCTGCCGAAGGGCACGCGGGTCGGCGGCGTCGCCCAGGAGGCGCCGGCCGGTCCCGAGACCCTGCACGCGGTGGTGCTCGCCGCCGATACCGAGCGGGCGCGGCTGCTCGCCGAGGCCGAGACCGCCGATGGCTTGCGCCGGGCCGAGATCGAGACCCGGCTCGTCGACATCGACGCCCACTCGGCCCCGGCCCGGGCCGCCGCGATCCTGCACGGCCTCGGCTTCGACGCGGAGGCGCAAGGGCGGCCCTGCTCCGATTTCTCCGGCGGCTGGCGCATGCGGGTGGCGCTCGCCGCCGTGCTGTTCTCCGAGCCGGACCTGCTCCTGCTCGACGAGCCGACCAACTACCTCGACATCGAAGGGACGCTCTGGCTCTACGACTACCTCGAGCGCTACCCCCGCACCGCGCTGATCATCAGCCACGACCGCGACCTGCTCGACACCTCCGTCGACCACATCCTCCACCTCGACCGCGGCAAGCTCACGCTCTATCGCGGCGGCTACACCTCGTTCGCCCGCCAGCTCGCCGAGAAGCGGATGCTCCAGGCCAAGGCCCGGGTGAAGCAGGAGGCCGAGCGCGCCCATCTCCAGAGCTTCGTCGACCGCTTCAAGGCCAAGGCCACCAAGGCGCGCCAGGCCCAGTCGCGGATGAAGCGGCTCGCCAAGATGGAGCCGATCGCGGCGCTCATCGAGGACGACGTGCCGGTGATCCACCTGCCGAGCCCGGAGCGCGCCCTCTCCCCGCCGCTGGTCGCGATGGAGCGGGTCCAGGCCGGCTATCCCGACCGCACGGTGCTGACCGGCCTGAACCTCACCCTCGCCCCCGACGACCGGGTGGCGCTGCTCGGCGCCAACGGCAACGGCAAGTCGACCTTCTGCAAGCTGATCGGCGGGCGGCTCGATCCGCTCTCCGGCGAGGTGCGGCGCTGGGGCAAGATGAACGTCGCCTACTTCGCCCAGCACCAGCTCGACGAGCTGCGGCCCGCCGAGAGCGCCTACGCCCATGTGCGCGACCTGATGCCCGACGTGCCGGAGGCGCGGGCCCGCGCCGCGGCCGCCCGCCTCGGCTTCCCCGGCCACAAGGCCGACACCCCGGTCTCGCAGCTCTCCGGCGGCGAGAAGGCGCGGCTGCTGATGGGGCTCGCAGCCTTCAACGGCCCGCACCTGCTGATCCTCGACGAGCCGACCAACCACCTCGACATCGAGAGCCGCCAAGCCCTCGTCGAGGCGATCAACGACTACGAGGGCGCGGTGATCCTGGTGAGCCACGACCGCTTCCTGGTCGAGGCCTGCGCCGACCGGCTCTGGCTCGTGGGCAACGGCACCGTGAAGCCCTTCGACGGCGACATGGACGATTACCGCCGCCTGGTGCTCTCCGGCCCGGAGACGGACGCGGCGAAGAGCCAGGAAGCCACTGGCGGCGCAAAGGCGGTGGAGCGCCGGTCCAACGCCGAGCGCCGGGCGGCGCTCGCCCCCTTGCGCCGCAAGCTCGAGGCGGTGGAGGCGCGCATGTCCAAGCTCTCGGCCGCCATCGCCAAGATCGACGCGGCTCTCGCCGACGGCACCGCCTTCCGCACCGACGCCGCCAAGGCCGGCGAGCTCGCCCGCATGCGCGCGGAGGCCGCCTCGGCGTTGGGGACCGCGGAGGAGGAATGGCTGATGGTGAGCGGGGAGCTAGAGGCGGACGGATGACGGGCGCGAGCGGCACGGCCGGCTACGCCGCGGAGGCCGAGGCGCTGGTCTCGCGCTACGAGAGCATCGCCTTCTCGGACATCCACGCGGCGATCCTGCCGCTCCTGCCCGCGCCGCCGGGCCACGTCCTCGACATCGGGGCCGGGACCGGGCGCGATGCGGCGGGCTTCGCCGCCCTCGGCTACCGGGTCACCGCCGTCGAGCCGACAGCCGAGTTGCGCCAGCGGGCGGTCGCCCTGCATCCCTCGCCGCTGATCGACTGGCTGGATGACGGCCTGCCCGACCTGCCGGCACTTGCCGGGCGGGCTGCGGCCTACGACGTCGTGATGCTCACCGCCGTCTGGATGCATCTCGACGCGGCCGAGCGCTGCCGCGCGATGTCGCGCCTCGCCGCCCTGCTGCGGCCCGGCGGCGTGGCAGCCCTGTCGCTGCGCCACGGCCCGGTGCCGCCCGGGCGCCGGATGTTCGACGTCTCCGCCGCCGAGACGATCGCGCTGGCCGAGGTGCACGGCCTGCGCTGCCTCCTGTGCCGGACGGACGAGGATGCCCAGCTCCGCCGGCCCGGCGTGACCTGGGACCGGGTGGCTTTCGTCAAGGACGGCGTCGGTAAGGGCATTCCGGAGCTTCACACGCCCGGGACGATCGCCTAGAGCAGCGCCCGATCACGTTGCAACCAGGCGCTGCTCTAGGCCTCTGATTTTGCCGCATTTTCTTCGACGAACCGGTTTCCACTTCGTCGGAAAATGCTCTAGGGCGTAGCGACGTCCTCGTTCCGGCCCGCATCCCCATGACCACCCCCTCCTACGTCCTCTCCCTCTCCTGCACCAACGTCCCGGGGATCGTGGCCGGCGTGTCGGCCTACCTGTTCGAGGCCGGCTGCAACATCCTCGACGCGCAGCAATTCGACGACGTCGAGACCGGCCGCTTCTTCATGCGGATCGTGTTCAACCCCGTGCAGAGCGAGCCGGGGCGGGACGCGCTGGCCGCGGGCTTCGAGGCGGTGGCGCAGCGCTTCCGAATGGACTGGACCCTGCGCGACCGGGCCGAGAGACGGCGCGTGATGCTGCTCGTCTCGCGCTTCGACCACTGCCTCAACGACCTCCTCTACCGCTGGCGCATCGGCGAGTTGCCGATGGAGGTCTGCGCCGTGGTCTCGAACTACCCGCGCGAGATCTACGGCGCGGCCGACCTCGCCGGAATCCCGTTCCACCATCTGCCGATCACCGCCGACACCAAGCCGCAGCAGGAGGCCGCCCTGTGGCGGCTCGTCGAGGAGACCGGCGCGGAGCTCGTCGTGCTCGCCCGCTACATGCAGATCCTGTCGGACGACCTCGCCCAGAAGCTGTCGGGGCGCTGCATCAACATCCACCACTCGTTCCTGCCCGGCTTCAAGGGCGCCAAGCCCTATCACCAGGCCCACGAGCGCGGCGTGAAGCTGATCGGCGCCACCTCGCACCTCGTCACCGGCGACCTCGACGAGGGGCCGATCATCGAGCAGGACGTCGAGCGCATCTCGCACCGCGACACTCCCGACGACCTCGTGCGCAAGGGCCGCGACATCGAGCGCCGGGTGCTGGCCCGGGCCGTGCGCTACGTCCTGGAGGACCGGGTGATCGCCAACGGCCGCAAGACGGTGGTGTTCACGGACTAGGGCACCTCACGATCGCGCCGCAATCGGACAGTGCTCGAGGCACGTCGAGGCCCGGCTTCTCCGCGAGGAGCCGGGCGATCTTCTCGTCCTCGTAGCGCGCGACGTCGAATCCGTCGGTGGGCAGCCGGGTCATGTAGCGCTCGGCCGATTCGGTGAGCAGGATCGCCGGGCGCAGCCGCGCGACGAGGCCCCAGTCGATATCCGCCGACCAGACGAAGTGCACGCATCGGAAGGTCTCCCCGAGCATGCTGGTGAGCCCGAGGGCGTTGTACCCGGAATAGGACGAGCCGAAGACCAGCAGCGTGCGCGGGTCCGCCGCCGGGTCGTCGGTGCGGAAGCCGACCTGCACGCCGGTATGGAGGGCGAGGTCCGGATCGCGCCGGGCGAGGGCGTGGAGCCGGTTCTCCTGCGCGATCCGGGCTCGCTGCCGGATCTCCCGGTACGGCGCGGTCTCTGTCACCGGGAATTGCAGCTTCTCGCCGAGATCCATCCGGAGGGTGGCGGTATGGACCGGCCGCGTCTCCAGGAGGTCGTCGATCGGCGCCGCGCCGCAGGCCTCGCACACCGCCCGGTACGCGACGAAGGTGCCGTGCGAGGTCCAGTGCGTGTCGGTGCGGTAGTACAGCTCCGCCGCGTCGCGCCCGGCCCGCAGCGGCGTGAGGGCGTCGACCCATAGCCGGCGCCCCGTCGGCGAGAGACGCAGGAGCTGCCCGAGCCGGCGCGTCGGCGAGCGCGACGCCCGGACCGGACCGGCGCCGACGAACTTGTGGTCGTAGACGCTGAGCTTCTCGGGCGAGGACAGGTGCAGGTAACGGGCGCCGAGCCGCTCGGCGCAGGCGGCGCGCGCCAGCAGCAGCCGGCGCCAGTCCCGCAGTAGGCGCCAGACCTCCGGGGTGTTGGCGTAGAGGTCCGCCGCCCGGTTGGTCCCGACGGTCAGGAACAGCCAGCCGTCTTGCCCGATATGGAACATCGTCAGGGCCTCCTTCCCCGGTGCCGCCGGATCCCGAGAGCCGCTCAGAGCGCGGCGTGGTTCGCCCGCGTCCGGCGGCCGATCACCGTGTAGAGCGTGCGCATCCGGCCGCCGAGCGGGCGGCGGTGATACGCGATCCGCGTCTCGCCGAAGCCGATGACGTAAAGCCAACGCACGATCGTCCGCGGCGGGATCCGCCACCAGGCCGCGAACGGATTGCCCTCGCCGGTCCGGGGCAGGAAGGTCAGGGGCGCGTCGGCGCGCCGGTCGGCCAGGCGCTCGCGCCAGAACGGCCCATTCCGTGCCTCGACGAGCCGGGCGGGATCGAACCACGGCCGGCGCGGCAGCGTGCCGGTGACGATGGCGGTCTCCTGGACGAGGCGGAGCGTATTGTGCAGCGCCCGGAACGGGTCGCGGATCTGCGCAAGCGCCCCGACCAGGGCGAGATCGACGGGGCCGATCGTCTCGGGAATAGCGTAGAGATCGCCCTCGACTCGCTCGGTCCGGGAGCCGAGCGCCGCGTGGCAGACCCGGTAGGCCCGGGCGATCCGGATCTGGTGCGCGTCGAGGAGTGGCCCGAGATGTGAAGCGGGCAGGCTGTCGCAGAACGGCACCAGGTCCCAGTGCCGGCCCTCGGCCCTGTCGTAGGACACCACCTCGGCGCCGAGCGCCTCCATCGCGAAACTGGTGAATCCGCTCTGCGCGCAGGCGTCGAGCACCCGCTTGCCGCCGAGCGGCACGTGGCCGAGGCAGGCAGGAAAATCGTCCCGCAGATCGATCTCACCGGCCAGGGTCCCGTGGCCGGGCACGTCGATCGTGTGGGTGAGGTGCAGGCCCTCGGAGAGGCCCGCGGCAGCGGGGTCGCGGTCCTTCATGTCCCCTCGGGCACCGGTGGTGCGCGGGCCGGTATCACGGCGGTTTCGGTGCGGCAACGCGGAGCTCCGGGCCCCCGCTGGCGTCGCCCGGCCCGGCAGGGTAAGCCCCGAGGATCCATGACCGCGACCCGGAGTTCAGAGAAGCCATGTCCGACCTCACCCTCGACGCCGCCTCGACGATCGTGACCGCCGCCCTGAAGGCCGGCCGCGAGCTCGGGCTCAAGCCTCTGGCCGTCGTGGTGCTGGATGCCCGCGGCGCCCTCAAGGCGGCCGGGGTCGAGGACGGCACCAGCCTGAAGCGGTCCGAGATCGCCACCGGCAAGGCCAACGGCGCGCTGGCGCTCGGCATCGGCTCGCGCGCCATCGCCAAGCGGGCTGAAGAGCAGGCCTATTTCGTCGCCGCGGTGACGCACGTGGCGGGCCCGGCCGGCCTGATCCCGGTGCCGGGCGGCGTGCTGATCAAGCGCGACGGCAAGCTCGTCGGCGCCGTCGGCATCTCGGGCGACACCTCCGACAACGACGAGAAGGCGGCATTGGCCGGCATCGCGGCCGCCGGGCTCCAGGCCGAGACCGGCGCCTGAGGCGCACGATGCGGCGCCGCGATCTTCTGGCGGGTCTCGGCGCCGCGGGCCTGGTGCGCCCGGCCCAAGCTGCCGATCCCCAAGCCGCCGGTCCTCAAGCCGCCGGGCCGGCCGCCTACCGGCGGGGCAACGGCGCCGATCCCGAGACCCTCGACCCGCACAAGACCTCGACGGTCGCCGAGGCGACGATCCTCCTCGACCTCTACGAGGGCCTGAGCGCCTACGGCTCCGACGGCGCTCTGATGCCGGGCGCGGCCGAGAACTGGACCACCTCCGCCGACGGCCTGACCTGGACCTTCCGATTGCGGCCCGACGGGCGCTGGTCGAACGGCGACCCGGTCGTCGCCGATGATTTCGTCCACGGCTTTCGCCGCATGCTCGACCCGGCGACGGGGGCGAAATACGCCAGCGTGCTGGCGCCGATCCGCAATGCCGACGCGGTCAACCGCGGGGCGATGCCGGTCGATGCCGTCGGAGTCGCCGCGCCGGACCCCGGCACGGTGGAGATCCAGCTCGCGCAGCCGACGCCCTACTTCGTCGAGCTGATGGCCCACCAGGCGAGCACGCCCGTCCACAGGCCCTCGCTCGCCCGCTTCGGCGAGGCCTTCACCCGGCCCGGCAACCTCGTGTCGAACGGCGCCTATCGCCTCAAGGATTTCTCGCCCAACGACCGCATCACGGCGATCCGCAACCCGCATTACCGCGAGGCCGGCCAGGTCGCGATTCCCCAGGTCGAGTACATCCCGACCCCGGACCTCGCGGCCGCGGTGCGCCGCTTCGCCGCCGGCGAGATCGATTCGCTGGAGGATCTGCCCGCCGATCAGGTGAAGTCCCTCAAGTCGCGCTTCGGCGAGGCCGTGGTGCTCAACCCCGCCCTCGGCGTGCTGGCGCTGATGGTGAACGTGAGGAAGCGCCCCCTCGACGATGCACGGGTGCGCCGCGCCCTCTCCCTCGCCCTCGACCGCGAGTTCCTGGCCGAGACGGTGTGGGGCGACACGATGCTGCCGGCCTATTCCCTCACCCCCGCCGGGCTCGACAACGCGCTGCCGCCGCCGGTGATGCCGGGCCGGGATCTCTCGCCGCTGGAGCGCGAGGATGCGGCGGTGGCGCTCCTGCGCGAGGCCGGCTACGGCCCGGGCGGAAAACCGCTCGCGGTCGAGCTACGCTACAACATCACCGACAACAACCGGAACACCATGGTGGCGATCGCCGATCTATGGCGCCCGCTCAACGTCGCGACCGCGTTCGCCGCCACCGACGCCAAGACCCATTTCGCCTACCTGCGCGACGGCGGGCCGTTCGACATCGCGCGGATGAGCTGGCTCGCCGACTACGCCGACCCGCAGAACTTCCTGTTCCTGGTCGAGAGCGACAATGACGGCTTCAATTCCGGCCGCTACGCCAATCCGGCCTACGACGCCCTGATGCGCGACGCCGCCCGCGAGACCGACCTCGAAGCCCGGGCTCGGATCCTCTACCGGGCCGAAGAGCTCTTCCTCGCCGACCTGCCTTGGATCCCGCTGCTGCATTACCGGCACAAGCACCTGATCGGGCCGCGCCTGCGCGGCTTCGTGCCGAACCTGCGCGGCGTCTCGCCGACGCGCTGGCTGTCGCTGGCATGATTCCTTACGTCCTGCGCCGCCTCGCCCAGGCGGTCCCGACGCTGTTCCTCGTCGTCACCCTGTCGTTCTTCCTGGTGCGGCTCGCGCCCGGCGGGCCCTTCGACCTTGAGCGGCCGCTGCCGGCCGCCGCGATGGAGAATCTGCGGCGGGTCTACGGCCTCGACCAGCCGCTCCTCGTCCAGTACGGCCGCTACCTCGCGGCCCTGGCGCGGGGCGATCTCGGGCCGTCCTTCTCGGTGCGGGACCTCTCGGTGGCGGAGCTGTTCGCCCGCGGCCTGCCGGTCTCGATGACCCTGGGCGGCCTGGCGCTCGTCGTCTCCCTCGTCCTCGGCACGCTGCTGGGCGGCCTCGCGGCCCTGCGGCGGGGCTCGTGGCTCGATCACGCGGTCACGACGCTCGGCACCTTCGCCCTGACCGTGCCGGGCTTCGTGGTGGCGCCCTTGCTCCAGATCGCCTTCGGGCTGTCGCTCCGCTGGCTCCCCGTCGGCGGCTGGGACGACGGCGCTCCCAGACACCTCGTCCTGCCGGTCGTCACCCTGGCGCTGCCGCAGGTCGCGGTGGTGGCCCGCCTCGCCCGGGCCGGCCTCGTCGAGGTGTTCGACCGGCCGCACTGGCGCACCCTGCGGGCCCTCGGCCTGCCGCCGCGTGTCCTGGCGCTCCATGCGTTGCGCGGCGCGGCCCTGCCGGTGGTGTCGTATCTCGGTCCGGCCGCCGCGGGCCTGCTCACCGGGTCGGTGGTGGTCGAGACGGTGTTCGGCCTGCCGGGAGTCGGGCGCTACTTCGTCGATGGGGCGATCAACCGCGACTACACGCTGGTGCTCGGCACGGTGGTGCTGATCGCGGTGTTCGTCCTCGTGCTCAACCTCCTGTCGGACCTCGCCTGCGCCCTCATCGACCCCCGCCTGAGGGATTTCGGGTGAGTGCCGGCCCGGCCTTCGCCGAGGCCTCGCTCCTCGCTCGCGCCCGAAGGCGCCTCGTCGGCGATCGCCTGGCGCGGGCGAGCGCGGCTCTGCTGCTCCTCGTCGCCCTCGCCTGTACCCTAGGCCCGTTCCTCACCGGCCACCCCTACGACCGGCTCTACTACGATTATCCCGGCACCCCGCCCTCGCTCGCGCTCTACCCGAAGCCGGATTCCGTGCGCCCGGCCCTCGACCGGCTCGCCTTCCGCATGCGGGTCCGGGCCGAGGACGTGTCGGTGGCTCCCGGGTCGGTCCGCCTGACGCTCGCCTCCGACAAGCCGGTGGACCCGCGGGTGCTGACCTTCTTCTCCCGCTCCGACACGTTCGGGGAGACCCGCATCCTCGCCCGCTCCGAGGACGGTCAGCGGCTCACCGTGGGCGCCCCGTTGCGCTCGCTTCGCTTCCTCGCCGGCACCGATGCGCTGGGCCGCGACCTCCTCACCCGCACCCTCGTCGCCGGGCGACTGTCCCTGGCGCTCGGCCTGATGGCGAGTGCGGTGGCGCTCGGCATCGGCGTCGTCTACGGCGCGCTCGCCGGCACCGTCGGCGGACGGGTCGACGCGGCGATGATGCGCCTCGTCGACATCCTGTACTCGCTGCCCTTCGTGTTCTTCGTCATCATGCTGGTGGTGTTCTTCGGCCGCTCGGTGGCGCTGATCTTCGTCGCGGTCGGCGCCGTCGAGTGGCTCGACATGGCGCGCATCGTCCGGGCCGAGGCGCAGGCGATCCGCCGGCGCGACTACGTCCGGGCGGCGGAGGCGCTGGGCCTCTCGACGGCGGCGATCCTGCGCCGGCACGTGGTGCCGAACCTGCTCGGGCCTGTCGTCGCCTTCGCGGCCCTGATGGTGCCCCGGGTGATCCTGCTCGAGAGCTTCCTGTCCTTCCTCGGCCTCGGCGTGCAGGAGCCGGCGACGAGCTGGGGCGTGCTGATCGCCGACGGCGCCCGCAGCCTCGAGACCGCGCCGTGGATGCTGGTGGTGCCGGCCGGGTTCCTGGTCGTCACCCTCGTCGCCCTGACGCTGCTCGGCGAGCGCCTGCGCGACGCCCTCGACCCGCGGGAGGGCGCATGAACGCGAACCTCCTGTCCCTGCGCGGCCTGACCGTGCGCTATCCCGGTTCCGGCGTCACCGCGCTCGACGGCCTCGACCTCGACCTCGCGCGGGGCGAGACCCTGGCCCTCGTCGGCGAGTCGGGCTCGGGCAAGAGCCAGGTCGCGCTCGCCGTGATGGGCCTCCTGCCGCCGCAGGCGCGGGTGTCGGGCTCCGTGCGCTTCGACGGGACCGAGCTGACGACGCTTCCTCGCCCCGCCCTCGACCGGATCCGCGGCGCCCGCATCGGCCTGGTGTTCCAGGAGCCGATGACCGCCCTCGACCCGCTCTTCTCGATCGGCCACCAGATCGCCCTGCCCCTGCGGGCCCATCGCGGCATGGGCCGGCGCGCGGCGGACGGGCGGGCGCGGGACCTCCTCGACCTCGTGGGCCTGCGCGACGCGGGCTCGCGCCTCACGGCCTATCCGCACGAACTCTCGGGCGGCGAGCGCCAGCGGGTGATGATCGCGATGGCGCTCGCCGGCGAACCCGACCTCCTCATCGCCGACGAGCCGACCACGGCCCTCGACGTCACCGTGCAGGCGCAGATCCTGGCGCTGCTCGCCGACCTCAAAGCACGCCTCGGCCTCGCGCTCCTGTTCATCACCCACGACCTGCGGCTGGTGCGCCGCATCGCCGAGCGCACCGCGGTCCTGCGCGCCGGCCGCCTCGTCGAGGCCGGGCCGACGGCGGAGCTGTTTCGCGCGCCGCAGGCGCCTGAGACCCGCGACCTCCTCGGCGCCGAGCCCGCCGGCCAGAAGGCCTTGGTGCCCGACACGGCCCCGGTGGTGCTGGAGGCGCGGGGCGTGGCGGTCGCCTATCCGGGAAGGCGGTTATTCCTGCGGGCGGAGGCGCCGCGCCTCGCCGTCTCCGGCATCGATCTCACCCTGCGGGCCGGCCAGACCCTCGGCGTGGTCGGCGAATCGGGCTCGGGCAAGTCGAGCCTCGGCCGGGCGCTGATCCGCCTCGAACCCGCCGCCCACGGCCTGGTGCGGTTCGAGGACCGCGACCTGACGGCGCTCGACCGGGCCGCCTTGCGGCCCCTGCGCCGCGGCTTCCAGCCGGTGTTCCAGGACCCGATGGGCTCGCTCTCGCCCCGCCTCACCGCCGGGGAGATCGTCGCGGAAGGCCTGCGGGTCCATGAGCCGGGCTTGAGTGCCGCGGAGCGCGACGCCCGGGCGGCGGCGGCCTTCGCCGAGGTGCGCCTCGATCCGGCCTGGCGCCACCGCTTCCCGCACGCCTTCTCGGGCGGGCAGCGCCAGCGCATCGCCATCGCCCGGGCGCTGGTCTTGCGCCCGCGCCTCGTCGTCCTCGACGAGCCGACCTCGGCCCTCGACCGCACGGTGCAGCGCGAAATTGTCGCCCTGCTGCGCGACCTTCAGGCGGCGCACGGCCTCGCCTACCTGTTCATCTCGCACGACCTTGCGGTGGTCCGGGCGCTCGCCGACACGGTGCTGGTGCTGCGCCACGGCCGCGAGGTCGAGCGCGGCCCGACCGCCGCCGTGCTGGAGCGCCCGCGCGAGGCCTACACGCGGGATCTCGTCACGGCGGCCGACCTCGACGCCTCTCTCGCAGGCGTGAGCCGTCCCGAGCCTTGAACGCCCCGAGCCTTGAACGTCCCTGGAATCCGCGCCACTTGGCGCCTTCCGAAAGGGCAATTTTCTGGAGACCGAGACCATGCGCCCTGCGCTCGCCCTCACGCTGCTCGCGCTCACCGCCGCGACCCCGGCTGCCGCCCAGCCGGCCCCGAAGGGCCCGAAGGCGCCTCCGCCACAGAGAGAGGCGCCGCAGCCCGACCCGGCCGCCGCGATGCTCTTCCCCTGCCGCACGCCGGAGGAGACCTGCTACGTCGGCGTGGTCAAGGGCGGCAAGGTCACGGTGCTGTTCACCAACGACCGCAAGGCCGACGAGATCGCCGGCAAGCCGATGGCGGTCGCCGGCGACGGGCTCGACCTCGCCAAGACCGAGAACCGCACCGTGATGCTGGTCGGCACCTACGACCCGAAGGACGGCCTGACCAAGGCCGAGGTCGTCGATGTCGCGAGCCCCCTCGTCGCCTTCGCGCTGAAATCCACCATCGGCGGCGGCGAGGCCGACGAGGGCGGCGACGAGCCCTCGGCTCCCCCGCCGCCGGCGCCGCGCAAGAAGTGAGGTGCGGACAGAACCCTCCCCCCTTTGCGGGGGAGGGCTCATCCACGCCACATCCTGCACCGTCCTAGTTGATGTACTAAAACATTAGTGCTTCAATGCGCCGGTCAACAGGCCGCCCCCGGGTGGCCGCGGAGCGGCGAAGCCGTCCGGTGCGGTGGGGAGGAGCGGACGCGGGCGGCACGGCCCGCGACGGCCGGACTTCCCGGATCGTTCCCCGGCCGCGCCCCCGACCGGAGAGCAACGATGCCCCTGAGCCCCGAGACCCGCGCGACGCTGAAGACCGTCAGCACCGCGACCCTGGCCACCGCCCTGTACAAGCGCGGCCTGCGCAACCAGTTCATCCAGGACGTGCGCCCCCTCAACCCGAATGCCGGGACGATGGTCGGCGAGGCCTACACCCTGCGCTACATCCCGGCCCGCGAGGACCTGAACACGCTCGCGGTGTTCCGCGATCCCGCCCACCCGCAGCGCGTCGCCGTCGACCAGTGCCCCGAGGGCGCGGTGCTGGTGATGGACAGCCGCAAGAACCCACGCGCGGCCTCCGCCGGCGCGATCCTGGTGACGCGTCTGATGAAACGGGGCGCGGCGGGCGTCGTCACCGATGGCGGCTTTCGCGATTCGCCCGAGATCGGCGCCCTGCCCTTCCCGGCCTACCACAACCGCCCCTCCGCGCCGACGAACCTGACCCTGCACCAAGCCCTCGACATCAACGTGCCGATCGGCTGCGGCGACGTCGCGGTGTGGCCCGGCGACGTGGTGGTGGGCGATGCCGAGGGCGTCATCGTGATCCCGGCGAACATCGCCGACGAGGTCGCGGCGGAAGCGGCCGAGATGACGGTGTTCGAGGATTTCGTGCTGGAGGAGGTCCAGAACGGCCGCGCCGTGATCGGCCTCTATCCGCTGATCGACGAGCAGGCCAAGGCCGATTTCGCGGCCTGGCGGCAGAAGACCGGCCGCTGAGCCGGGCGCATCGTACCGCGCCTCACACCATCATCCCGACGAGCAGCACCGCCACCATCGTGGCGGTAGCGCCGAGCGCCGCGGCCCACAGCCCGGCCTCGGCGGCGCTGCCCCGGCGCACATTGTCGTTGGCTGCCGGCGGCAACGTCCGCGGGAAGCGGCGCCACTTGCGCAGGTGCGAGGGCGCCGTCGCGATCATGTGCGGCAGGGGAGCAACGGCGTTGTGGCGGCACGACATGGGTTGGGCGCTCCAGGCGGGGAGGCTCGCGCGGTGGATGGTCCCCTCGACCCCGGCCACAACCTTTGCGGAAGGGGTCAGTCACAGAACGCCCGTCTTGGCCCGTCGATCCGTCGCCGGCGCAAATTCCGTCCCGTGTTCCTCAAAGGAAGGCTGAGGCCGCCGCCTGAGCCGTTCCGCATCGCGGGCCGTCCGGGCGGAACGTCGAGGCGGCGTCCGGGGAGCGGTCCGCAATCAGGTCCGGTCCCCCCGCTCCCGGTCGAGGAGCGCCTGCTTGCGGTCGACGCCCCAGCGGTAGCCCGAGAGGCTGCCGTCCTGCCGCACCACCCGGTGGCAGGGAATCGCCACCGCGATCGGATTGGCGCCGCAGGCGAGCGCCACCGCCCGGGCTGCCGCGGGCGCGCCGATCGCCTGGGCGACCTCCGCGTAGGTTGCGGTGTGCCCCGGCGGGATCGCCCGCAGGGCCTGCCACACCCGCTGCTGGAAGGCGGTGCCGCCGATGTCGAGCGGCAGGGCCATGCCTTGTCCGGGCGCCTCGACGAGGCCGACGGCCTGCGCCACCACCGCCTCGAACTCCCGGTCGCCCCCGGTCAAGGCCGCCTTCGGGAAGCGATCCTGGAGGTCGCGCAGCAGGGCGTCGGGATCGTCGCCCAGGAGGATCGCGCACACGCCGGTCTCCGTCGCCGCCACCAGGACGTGGCCGAGCGAGCAGGCGCCGACCGCGAAGCGGATCGCCGCGCCCTCCCCGCCCCGGCGATAGGCTGTGGGCGTCATGCCGAGGCGCTCTGGCGCGGCGGCGTAGAACCGGCTCGCCGCGCCGTAGCCGGCCTCGAAGATCGCCGCGGTCACCGTTCCGCCCTGCCGCAGCCCCTCCGCCGCCCGCGCCGCGCGGTGCGCCGCGCCGTAGGCCCGCGGCGTCACCCCGGTGACCTGCTTGAACACCCGGTGGAAATGGTAGGGGCTCAGAGCCGCCGCCGCCGCGAGGTGGGCGAGCGGCGGCGGCGCCTCCGCCGCCTCGATCAGCCGGCAGGCCTGGGCCACCGCCTCGGCCTGGCGCTCGGCCAGGCTCGCCTCGTTCGGCCGGCAGCGCCGGCAGGCCCGGAAGCCCGCGCGTTCCGCCGCCGCGCAGGTCGGGTGGAAGCTGACGTTTTCCGGCCGGGCCGGGCGGGCGGCGCAACTCGGCCGGCAATACACGCCGGTGCTGCGCACCGCGTAGACGAAGAGGCCGTCCGCCGCCCGGTCGCGGCGGGCGATGGCGGCGAAGCGCGCCGCGTCGTCGAGGAACGGGACGCGGCCCGAGGCCGCGCCCGAATTCGCGCTCGAGGCCGCGAGGTCGGTCTCCGGGTTGCGCATGAGGTCTGCCTTCCTGTCTGGCGATGGCGCCATCCTCGCTCCGCTCGGCCCGCTTGCGCATCCCGGCGCTTGCTGCCGAATTCCGCGCAGGATTCCGGCCGCGTCTTGCCACAGGTTTACTCCGGACGCGTTTCCGGCGCCGCCCCCCGAAACCCGGCCAGCGGCGGGAGGTTGGACCCTCGATCGGGCGGCAGGAGGCGGCCCGTCACACCCGCCGGCCCTCCCCTCTCCCCCTGCCGGTGCTCGTCTCTCGGATCTCCTCGACTGCCCCGCTGCCGCACGGCAGCGGGGCATTTTTTCGCGTGGCGGGACCCTCGCCACGGCGCCGGCGACGGTTCGTTTGCCGGATGCAAATACGGTGGAGCGTGGCGCCGGGGCTCTTGGCCCGGCGGCGGGCCCGGGTTTAATCCGGCTTGCAAGCAACGACACGCGCCGCCGCCGCGCGGCCGTTCAGGCCAGGGTGAGACGCCGCTTGACCGACGCGCTCGACGACATCGCCGCCATCCTGGAGCGCACCGGCGAGTACCGGGTGCTGCGCCGTCTCGGCTCCTTCGTGCCGCCGGACGAGACGCCGGACGAGCCGACCTTCGTCGGGCTGATCCTCGACACCGAGACCACCGGCATCGACGTCACGGCGGACGAGGTCATCGAGCTTGGCATCATCAAGTTCGAGTACGGGGCGAGCGGCCGGATCTACCGGGTGCTGGAGCGGTTCAACCAGCTCCACCAGCCCTCCGGCCCGATCCCCGAGGCGGTGGTGCGCCTCACCGGCATCACCGATGCCGACGTCGCCGGCCAGCGCATCGACGACGCGGCAGTGGCGGCGCTCGCCGCCGAGGCCCGCGTCGTCATCGCTCACAATGCCCGCTTCGACCGGCAGATGTGCGAGCGGCGCTGGCCGATCTTCGTCTCGCGCAACTGGGCCTGTTCCTGCCACCAGATCCCGTGGCGGAACGAAGGGCACGAGGGCATGCGGCTCGGCCACCTGCTCGCCGATCACGGCCATTTCCACAACGGACACCGGGCGATCGACGATTGCGAGGCGCTGCTGGCAATCCTCGCCCGGCCCTTGCGCGCCTCGGGGCGCCTGGCGCTCGCCGCCCTCCTCGAGGCGGCGCGCCGGCCGACCGTGCGGCTCTGGGCCTCCGACGCGCCGATCGCCCTCAAGGACCGGCTCAAGGACCGCAACTACCGCTGGTCGCCCCGGCGCCGCTGCTGGTACGTCGACCTCGACGAGGAGCAGATCGAGATCGAGCGCTCGTTCCTCTCGCGCGAGATCTACCGCGGCACCCTGCCCTCCGGCCTGCCGGCCGACCGCTTCACCGCCCGCGACCGGTTCTCGACGCGGGCCGATCCGGAATCGTGAGGGGGGTGCGGGTCGCGCGACCGGTAGCGGCGCGCGTTGCGGATATGGCCGTTCGCCCGTATGTTGAACAAAAGCGATATTTTGTTTTACGAACACGGTGAACGCCATGGTGCCGGTGCCGACTCGTGATCCTGTGGGCGCGACGAACGGGCTTCCCCTCAAGGAGGCTTCTGAGGCGCAGGTCGCCGCGATGGTTCCCGGGGTGATGGACCGGGCCGCGGAGATGGGCCTCCTGGGCGCGGAGACTCATCAGGTCGGTGCGCGGCTTCCCGTCAAACTGTTGGAGCAGGCCAGGCGGCGGACCGGAATCGGATCGACCACCGATCTCCTGGCCTTCGCCCTCGCCAACGTCGCGGTCGATGACGACTTCGCGACAGTCTTCGCCGAGGCACGCGGCACGCTCGATCCGGACCTCGATATCGGCTTCTGAGCGTGTCCCTGCTCTCGAAGCACGCGGAGAAGGTCTGTTCGCGCCTCGACCTCGCGCGGCTCTCGCCGCGGCCACGGAGCGAACTCGCCTTCGTCGAGGACGCGCTGTCGGCTGGCGGGCCGCTGCTGCTCGATACCGGGGTCTATATCCACCAGCTCAAGGGCCGGACGCCGCTCCCGCTAGATGCCCTTCTGGGCTTGCGCCAGATCCATCACAGCATCGTTGCCGTCCAGGAGATGCTGCATGCCATCGGCGTCCTCGATCCCGCCGATTCCCGCACGAAGGCGAATGTCGCGGCCATCCGCAGAATCCTCGACGGGATTCCCTCGCACCGCCTGCACTTGCCCGCCCAGGACGTGATGACCGACGCCGCAATCTATGCCGGCCTCCTGTGCCGCCTCCAGGGCTACGCCAAGGACAGGCGCATGAAGGCGCTGCACGATTGCACGCTGTTCTTTCAGGCGCGCCGTCTCGGCTGCGCCCTGCTCACCGCGAACGTCGTCGACTTCGACTGCTTGCAGCAGTTGCGGCCCGAGGGACGGGTCCTGTTCTACGAGACGGTCTGACCGGGCCACAGCCGTGACACCGGCGCCACAGGACTGCCGCATCCGCTCTGGTATGAGGGACGCCTTACACCCTCCCTCCCCCGCCGAATCTCCTCAAGAGCCCCGCATGATCGTCGTCGAGGACACCCAGGGTCCGACCGGGCCCCATCCCGTGCTGGCCGTGACCGGGCTCGCCCGCGAGGCGCGGCTCGCCGCGGGCCCCGGCGTGGCGACGGTGGGGGCCGGGGGCAATCCGGAGCGGCTGCGGGACCTGCTGAAGGGGCGCGACGGGCTGGGCTGCCGGGCGGTGATGAGCATCGGCATCGCCGGCGGGCTCGATCCCGACCTCGTGCCGGGCGACGTCGTGGTGGCGACCGGGGTGGTGTCGGGCGGGCAGCGGATCGCCGCGGATCCCCAGATCGTCGCGGCGTTGGCCCGGCGGCTGGCGGACGCGCCGGAGCGGGTGATCCGGGCCGATGTGGCGGGGGTCGAGGCGGCGGTTTTGTCGCCGCACGCCAAGGCACTTCTTCGCGCCGAGACCGGTGCCGCGGCGGTCGATATGGAATCGCAGGTCGCGGCGGCCTTCGCCGAAAGCCATGGCCTGCCGTTCTGCGCCGTGCGGGTGGTGTGCGACCCCGCCGACCGCGCCCTGCCGGCGGCGATCGCCAAGGCCCTCAAGCCGGATGGCGAGCCCGATATCCTCGCCGTCCTGGCGGCTCTGGCGCGCCGCCAGGCGAGCGTGGGCGGGCTGGTTCGCCTCGCCCGCGACTCGTCGGCGGCCTTCGCCGCGTTAGGCCGCTGTCGCGCGCTTCTTGGCGTCGGCCTTGGCGTCCCGGATCTCGGAGAGCTTCTGCGCGACGTTGCGTGAGAACACGAACTCGGCCGGGCGCTGGTTCTCGAGGGAGATCTCGGGAGCCATCTCGCCCTCGGTCTTGATCCCGCGCAGGGCGTAGATCACCGGCTTCCACGGCTTCTTCACCGAATCGACCACCGAGGAGGCCTCGTAGCCCGAATGCACCATGCAGTCGGCGCACTTCTCGTAGTTGCCGGTGCCGTAGGCGTCCCAGTCCGTGGTCTCCATCAGCTCCTTGAAGGTCTTGGCGTAGCCCTCGCCGAGCAGGTAGCACGGCTTCTGCCAGCCGAAGACCGTCCGGGTCGGGTTGCCCCACGGCGTGCAATGGTAGGTCTGGTTGCCGGCCAGGAAGTCGAGGAACAGGCCCGACTGCTGGAAGGTCCACTTCTCGCGGCCCTTCTCCTTGCCGAGGCGGAACACGCCGCGGAACAGGTCCTTGGTCGCCCGGCGGTTGAGGAAGTGCTGCTGGTCGGGGGCGCGCTCGTAGGCGTAGCCCGGGGAGACGGTGATGCCGTCGATGCCCATCCGGGTCACGCTGTCGAAGAAGTCCGCGATCTTGTCGGCCGAGGAGTTGTTGAAGAAGGTGCAGTTGATCGTGACCCGGAAGCCCATCTCCTTGGCCTTCTGGATCGCCGCCACCGCCTTGTCGTAGACGCCGCGCTGGCACACCGACTGGTCGTGCATCTCCTTGTCGCCGTCGAGATGGATCGACCAGGTGAAATACGGGCTCGGCTTGTACTGCGCGATCTTCTTCTCGAGCAGCAGCGCGTTGGTGCAGACGATCGCGAATTTCTTCTGGGCGATGATGCCCTCGACGATCTGCGGCAGGTCCTTGTGCAGCAGCGGCTCGCCGCCCGCGATGACCACGACGGGTGCACCGCACTCGCGGACCGACTCGAGTGCTTCGTCGACCGGGAGGCGCTTGTTGAGGATCTCATCCGGATAGTCGATCTTGCCGCAGCCTGCGCAGGCGAGATTGCACCGGAACAACGGCTCCATCATCATGACAAGCGGGTAACGCTTGCGGCCGGTGAGGTGCTGCTTGAGGATGTAGCCGCCGATCTTCGCGACGTACCGGAGAGGAATGCCCAAGACCAAGGCTCCTTGTGTCGTGGTTCGTGTCGAGTGCTGTGCCAAGCGGGCTGATTAGCCCGAAAAGTGGCGGATTTCCAGCAAGCTAGGTTCGAAAGGGTCCAGGCTGCGCGCGGAAGCGACTAAGTGTGGCCCAAACTCGACGGGAGCGGGAAGCTCACGCTCTCGATAACGCCCGGAAGAGTGGAAATCCGCAGGGGGGTGCGACGCTGCAGCGCAGCAATCACCTCGGCAATCACCACCTCCGGCGTCGAGGCGCCGGCGGTCAGGCCGAGGGTGCGGGCCCCGCCGAGATCGATTCGGTCCAGATCCTCCGCCCCCTCGACGAGGTGGCTCGGCCGGCCGGCCTCGGCGGCGACCTCGCGCAGGCGGTTGCAGTTCGAGGAGTTGCGCGCGCCGACCACCAGGATCACGTCGGCGACCTCGGCCAGCGCCCGCACGGCGGCCTGGCGGTTCTGGGTCGCGTAGCAGATGTCCTTCGTCTCGGGCCCGACGAGGTCGGGGAAGCGCCGGGCCAGCACCGCGATGATCGCCCGGGTGTCGTCGACGCTGAGCGTCGTCTGGGTGACGTAGGCGAGCGTCGTGTCGGCGGGCAGGTCGAGGCTCTCGGCCTCCGCGACGCTGCCGACGAGGTGGACCTCGCCGTCGATCCGCCCGAGCGTGCCCTCGACCTCGGCGTGGCCGGCGTGACCCACCAGGATCACGGTGCGCCCCTGCGCGGCGTAGAGCTGCCCCTGCTTGTGCACCTTCGCGACCAGCGGGCAGGTCGCGTCGATCACGGGCAGACCCCGGCGCGCGGCCTCCGCCTCCACCGCCCGCGACACGCCATGGGCCGAGAAGATCGTGGTCGCCCCGTCCGGCACCTCGTCGAGGATCTCGACGAAGCGGGCGCCCTTGGCCGTCAGGTCGGCGACGACGCGGCCGTTATGGACGATCTCGTGGCGGACATAGACCCCGGGATCACCCACCGCGCGATCGGCCTTGGCGAGCGCCCGCTCGACGATGTCGACCGCCCGCACCACACCGGCGCAGAAGCCCCTCGGCTGGGCCAGCACGAGGTCGAGACCGTTCTCACCCGTTCCCGCCACCTGTCCTCCGTCCCTCTCGCCGCGACCCCGGTCCGGGCCCGGCCGCCACCGGGCAAAACCCTTTTTCGCCCCGAGGTGTAGGGCGCCCGCCGCGACGGCGTAAAGCCGAGCCCGCGCGGCTCCTGTGGGCGACGGACGCATCCCGGATCGGGGATCCGTTTCGGACCAATGCGTTGCAATCGGGCCTGCGGGTCATTACCTAGCGCGCCACGGACGGGCTTCTTCGAGCGTGGCCGTGACGCCGACGCACCCCGCGACCATGGGCGCCGCCGCCCCGCGCGCTACCTTGGTCCCGGCCGGTGCGGGCCTTGCACGGGACAAAGCCGTCCCGGCGGGGCCGTCGGGCCGATCATCAGGATTTCACCGGGCCGCCGCGTGGCCCGCGAGCTAGAGGCAGGCTTCGCATCGTGATCGAACGGCTCGTGGCGTTTTCCGTACACCGGCGCTGGCTCGTCCTCGTGGCGGCGCTGCTGCTCACCGTCGCGAGCGCCGTCACGGCAGCGCACCTCTTCCGGATCAACACCGACGTCGAGCGCCTGATCACGCCGGACGTGCCCTGGCGCCAGGACGAGATCCAGTTCGAGAAGACCTTCCCGCAGCGCAGCAACCTCCTCGTCGCCGTCATCGACGGGCAGACGCCGGAACAGGCCGAGGAGGCGGCGAACCGCCTGACCCAGGCCCTGTCCTCGCGCAAGGACCTGCTGCCGGTGGTCTACCGGCCCGACGGCGGCCCGTTCTTCGACAAGAACGGCCTGCTCTTGATGCCCCAGAAGGACCTGGAGCAGACCACCGAGAAGCTGATCCAGCAGCAGGGCCTGCTCGGGCCGCTCGCCGCCGACCCGTCCTTGCGCGGCATCATGCAGGCGATGGTGATGGGGGCCCAGGGGGTGAAGGCCGGCCAGGCCAAGCCCGAGGACCTCGTCGGCCCGATGGGCCAGATGAAGGACGTCTTTGACAAGGTTCTGAAGGGTGAGCCGGCGCAGCTCTCGTGGCAGCTGCTGCTCGCCGGCGGCAAGGCGGAGCCGAGCGACCTGCGCCGCTTCGTCATCGCCCAGCCGGTGCTCGACTACGACGCCCTCCAGCCCGGCGAGAAGGCGACCCAGCTGATCCGCGAGACCGCCCGCAACCTCGGCCTGACCGAGGCCAACGGCGTGCGGGTGCGGCTCACCGGCCAGGTCGCGGTGGCCGACGACGAGTTCGCGACGCTGGCCGACGATGCGGGCCTGAACTACTCCGTCACCGGCGGCGCGATCGTGCTGTTCCTGTGGCTGGCCCTGCGCTCGGGCAGCCTCGTCGTCGCGGTGCTCATCACCACCTTCGCCGGCCTGATCGTCACCGCCGCCCTCGGCCTCCTGATGGTCGGGGAGCTGAACCCGATCTCTGTCGCCTTCGCGGCGTTGTTCGTCGGCCTCGGCATCGATTTCGGCATCCAGTTCGCCGTGCGCTACCGCGCCGACCGCTTCGCCGAGGCCAATCTCGAAGGGGCGATCCGCTCGGCGGCCCGCGGCGTCGGCTGGTCGCTGACGCTGGCGGCGGTGTCGTTGCTCGCCGGCTTCTTCTCGTTCCTGCCGACCGATTTCCGCGGCGTGTCCGAGCTCGGCCTGATCGCCGGCGTCGGCATGATCGTCGCCTACCTCGCCTCCCTCACCATGCTGCCGGCGCTAATCGCCGTGCTGCGGCCGCCGGGCGAGAAGCAGGAGGTCGGCACCGCCAGCATGGCCTCGGTCGATCACTGGATCCTCGCCAACCGCAAGCTGGTCCTGGTGCTCACCGGCCTCGTGACGGTGGCGGGCCTGCCGCTGCTCTACTGGCTGCCCTTCGATTCGAACCCGATGCACCTGCGCAGCGCGAAGGTGGAATCGGTCGCGACCTATCTCGACCTGACCAAGGACCCGAAGACGAGCCCCAACACCATCGACGTGGTGGTGCCCAACCGCGACGCCATCGCCCCGATGGTCAAGAAGCTGATGGCGCTGCCGAGCGTGTCCGGGGTGATCGACATCGACACCTTCGTGCCCGCCGACCAGGACCAGAAGCTCGCGACCATCGAGGACGCCGCGCAGGTCATGGGGCCGGTGCTGAGCCCGCCCCGCGTGGCGCCGCCGCCGAACGACCGCGAGGTGGTGACGGCGATCCGCAACGCCGTGACGGCGCTCCGCGGCATCTCGCAGGGCGCCCAAGGAGCGAATGCCTCCGGGCCGCTCGCCACGATCCAGAGCTTCACCGACACCCTCGACCGCCTCGCCGGCGCCGAGCCGCCGGTGCGCGAGGCCGCCGCCAACGCGGTGGTGCCGAACCTCAAGGCGCTGCTCACCCGCCTGCGCAGCCTGCTCGCGCCGGCCAAGATCACCTTGGAGAACCTGCCGGCGCAGATCCGCTCCGACTGGATCGCCGCCGACGGCAAGGCCCGGATCGAGGTCCAGCCGAAGGGCAACTCGAACGACAACGCGGTGCTGCGGCGCTTCTCGAAGGAAGTGTTGAGCGTCGCCCCGCACGCCACCGGCGCGCCGGTCGCCACCACCCGGTCGAGCCACACCATCCTCGGCGCCTTCATCGAGGCGGGCCTGCTGGCGCTCCTCTCGATCTTCATCATCCTGTCGGTGGCCCTGCGCCGGCCCTGGGACGTCGCCATGGCGCTCGGACCGCTGGTGCTCGCCACCCTGTGGACGCTGGAGGCGCTCTACCTGATCGGCATGCCGCTGAACTTCGCCAACATCATCGCGCTGCCGCTGATGCTGGCGGTGGGCGTGGCCTTCCACATCTACTACGTGATCGCCTGGCGGGCCGGCGTCGCCGACATGCTGGCCTCGAGCCTGACCCGGGCGATCTTCTTCTCGGCGCTCACCACCGGCACCGCCTTCGGCTCGCTGGTGCTGTCGAGCCACCCGGGCACCGCCAGCATGGGCAAGCTGCTCGCCCTATCGCTGTTCTTCACCCTCGTCGCGGCGTTCTTCATCGTGCCGGCCTTCCTCGGCCCGCCGCCGAAGCAGAAGGCCAAGGACGGCGTGCCGGAGAACGCGGCCCGGCGGGATCCGCTGATCCCGGCCTGACGCCGGACGGAGTTACGCGATCGAAACAAACCCGCTCCTCGACCGAGGGGCGGGTTTTTTGCGACCGGCCGTCCCGCCTCGCCCCTTTCCGGGCCCGGAAAGGGCCGCGCGCTTTGTCGTTTCGGGATTAAAGTCGCCCAGCCCGGTTGCGGCGCAGCGAAGGCCCGTGCTAGGCCACGAATCATGATGCAGGATCGAGCCATACCGGTCTCGCGGCCCACGCCGCCGTAGCGCCCCGCTCTCCCGCGTCTTCTTCGCACGTCCATTGTCTCGCGCCCGTCCGCCCCGCGCGGCCGGCCGGTCTCGCGCGCCTCGTCGCGCCATCCTGAAAGCTTTCCTCATGAACCTCGTCCGCCTGCGGCGCGAATGGGCGCCCGACGTCACGCGCGAAATCCTGGCCGGCACCGTCGTGGCGCTCGCCCTCATCCCGGAGGCGATCGCCTTCTCGATCATCGCCGGGGTCGACCCGAAGGTCGGGCTCTACGCCTCGTTCTGCATCGCGGTGGTCACTGCCATCGCCGGCGGGCGCCCGGCGATGATCTCGGCGGCCACCGGCGCGATGGCGCTGGTGATGACGACGCTGGTCAAGGATCACGGCCTCGGCCACCTCTTCGCCGCGACGATCCTGACCGGCCTGATTCAGATCGCCGCCGGGGCGTTCAAGCTCGGCAACCTGATGCGCTTCGTCTCGCGCTCCGTCGTCACCGGCTTCGTCAACGCGCTGGCGATCCTGATCTTCCTCGCGCAGATGCCGGAGCTGATCGGCCGCGGGCCACTCGTCTACGCCATGACCGCCGCCGGCCTCGCGCTGATCTACGGCCTGCCCTACCTGACGAAAGCCGTTCCGTCCGCCCTCGTCACCATCGTGCTGCTCACCGCCGTTTCGATGATCTTCGGGCTGGGCATCCGAACCGTCGGCGACATGGGGGCGCTGCCGAGCGAGCTGCCGACCTTCGCCCTGCCCTCCGTGCCCCTCACCCTCGAGACCCTGCGGACCATCCTGCCGTATTCGCTCACCCTCGCGATGGTCGGCCTGCTCGAGAGCCTGATGACCGCCGCGATCGTCGACGAGCGCACCGACACCACCTCGAACAAGAACCGCGAATGCGCCGGGCAGGGTCTGGCGAACGTCACCGCCGGCCTGTTCGGCGGCATGGCCGGCTGCGCGATGATCGGTCAGTCGGTGATCAACGTCTCCTCGGGCGGCCGCGGCCGGCTCTCGACCCTGTGGGCCGGCGCCTTCCTGCTGTTCCTGATCGTGGTGCTCGGCCCCTACGTGGCGCAGATCCCGATGGCGGCCCTCGTCGCGGTGATGATCATGGTGTCGATCAACACCTTCCAGTGGCGCTCGATCCGCACCCTCGTCACCCACCCGACCACGTCGAGCATCGTGATGCTCGGCACCGTCGCCGTCGTGGTCGCGACCCACGACCTCGCCAAGGGCGTGCTGTTCGGCGTCGTCCTGAGTGGGCTGTTCTTCGCCCACAAGGTCACCCGCTTCTTCGCCGTCGCCTCGACCCGCGAGGGCGGCACCCGCACCTACCGGGTCACCGGGCAGATCTTCTTCGCCACGGCGGAAGCCTTCCATGCCGGCTTCGACTTCCGCGAGGATGATCTGACGGGCGTCGTGATCGACGTGACGCAGGCCCATTTCTGGGACCTCACCGCCGTCAACGCCCTCGACCGCGTAGTGCTGAAGTTCCGCCACCACGGGGTGCCGGTGGAGATCGTCGGGCTCAACGCGGCCTCGGCGACGCTGGTCGAGACGCTCGGGACCCACGACAAGCCGGGGGCGGCGCTGGCGTCGGGGCATTGAGCCGTTCCTGACGCGTGGGCGACGGAACGACCGTCGCCCTACCCAGCCCGCGCTGTCGCCCCGTGCACCATCGCGAGCACGCCGGCGCGCAGCAGATCGTACTTCGTCGGCAGTCCCGGGCCGGTCGGCAGCCGGCCGGCGGCGGACAGGGTCGCGATGCCGTGGGAGAGCGCCCAGACCTCCAGGGCGATGAAGCGCGGATCGACCCCGGCGGAAAAACCGTCCGGGAACGTACTTTTCAGGGCCTCGACCAGGAGGCCGAAGGCGTCGCGGTCGCGCGGGGCCTGGGCCGGCGGGCAGCCGTCGGGGCCCAGCGGCCGGGCCTCGAAGATCGCCGCGTAGTAACCGGGCTCTTCCTCGGCGAAGGTCAGGTAGGCCTCGCCCATGCGGGTGAAGCGCTCGAGCGGCGTGCCGGGGCCGCGCAGTGCCCGGGCGAGGCGGGCGGCGAGCTCGGTGAAGCCGCGCTCGGCCACCTCCTCCAGCAGCGCCTCGCGGCCGCGGAAGTGGCGGTAGAGCGCCGCCGGCGAGACGCCGACGAGGCGCGCCGCATCGACCAGGGTGAAGCCGCCGATCCCGCGCTCCGCGATGAAGCGGCGTGCGGCCTCGATCAGGGCCTCCTTGAGGTTGCCGTGATGATAGCCGCGCCGGTCGGACGGGCCGCTGCGCCAGGGTCGCACCGTGTCACTGTCTCTTGCATCGCCGGGCCGGGGACCGGCCGCCTGCACAGCCCCATAGAGCATTTTTCCGCGGGCGGCAGGCTCAACCGGCGCGGCGCGCCAGATGGAACCGCGGCACGTGGTCCGGCCGCACCGTCGTCGTCGCCACCGGCAGGACCGGACGGTCGTCGGCGAGCCTCAGATGGAACGTGCGGGCGAGGCGGGCCAGCACCAGGGTCGCCTCGGACAAGGCGAGCTGCGCGCCGATGCAGATCCGGGGGCCGGCGCCGAACGGCAAGTAGACGAAGCGGTCGGGCTCCGGGCGGTCGAGGAAGCGGCCAGGGTCGAAGGTCTCCGGCCGGTCCCACCAGCGCGGGTTGCGGTGGAGCACCCAGGTCGGGATCATCACGATGCTGCCGGCCGGGATCTCCGCGCCCTCGACCACGCTCGGCCGCGCAGCGCGGCGCGCGATGACGTAGACCGGGGGGTAGAGCCGCAGGGTCTCCTGCGCCACCGCCTTCGCCAGCCGCAACGCGGGCAGCGCCCCGGCGGCGCCCGTCTCCGACAGGTCGAGCCCGGCGGCCTCCGCAGCCAGGGCGTCCTGCATCCCCGGGTCGCGGGCGAGCAGGGTGCAGGCCCAGAACAGCGTCGAGGCGGTGGTCTCGTGGCCGGCGACGATCAGGGTGCCGACCTCGTCGGCCAGCAGCCCGCCCGGCGCGTCGCCATGGGCCTCGATCAGGAGGTCGAACAGGTCGCGCGGCGCGCCCGTTACACCCTGCCCGCGCCGCGCCTCCAACACCGCCCGCACCAGCCGCAGCCAGCGGCGCCGGAACAGAGCCCGGCGCGGGCTCGACGGGGTCGGCCAGCCCGGCGGCAGCAGGAAATCGGCCACGGTCGGCTTGCCCAGACGGTCGAGATAGCCGGAGACCAGCGCCCGGATCTCGGCGCCGAGCGCCCCGGTCTCGAGCGAGAACATCGAGGTGGTGGCGATGTCGAGGGCGACACGCTGCATCTCGCTGCGCAGATCCGCGGGTGCGCGGAGGCCGGCTTCCAGGCGGCGGCAGGATTCCTCCGCGCTGCGGGCGACGAAGCGCAGCATCATCGGCAGGGTGCGGGGCGTGAAGGCGGGGGCCAGCACCTTGCGCTGGTGGCGCCAGGCCTCGCCGTCGGCGAGCACCAGGCCGCGCCCGGCGATCGGCCCGATCACCCGCCGCCCGGCGGGCAGGCGCACGAAATCGTCGGTGGCGGTGAGGAGGACCTGCCGGGCGCCGGCCGGGGTCGAGAGCAGCACCATCCGCCCACCCCCGGGCAGCGGGATCGTCACCGCCGGCGCGTCGAGGCAGGCGCGGGGAAACGCCTCCAGGGTGTTGCGCCGGAACGCGCCGAGGAGCTTGAGCCAACCGACCCGCTCGGCGAGGGGCGGCACCGGCGGCACGTAGCCGGGCGCCGTCAGGGACGAGAGGGCATCGGACAAGGGGCGGTTCTCCGGTGCGCCCGAATGGCGGGCCCGTGA
Source organism: Methylobacterium sp. EM32 (assembly GCF_040593685.1). Taxonomy (NCBI): domain Bacteria; kingdom Pseudomonadati; phylum Pseudomonadota; class Alphaproteobacteria; order Hyphomicrobiales; family Methylobacteriaceae; genus Methylobacterium; species Methylobacterium sp. EM32. Next base: position 38,756 of record NZ_JBEXZS010000246.1, read on the forward strand.
GCTTTTAAGCGAGCCGCTCCGCTTCCGCCACGCCGAGATGGCGGGCCACCATCCGGCCGATCTCCGGAAAGCCCAGTTGCCCGAGGGGGCTGGGGGCGATGCCCGGCCCGAAGGCGATCACCGGCACCTGCTCGCGGGTATGGTCGGTGCCGCTCCAAGTCGGATCGTTGCCGTGATCGGCCGTGACGAGGCAGAGGTCGCCGGGCCGTAGGGCCGCCCGGATCTCCGGCACCCGGGCGTCGAAGCGCTCGAGCGCCGCGGCGTAGCCCGGCACGTCGCGGCGGTGGCCGTACTCGGTGTCGAACTCGACAAGGTTGGCGAAGACTAGGCCGCCATCGGGCAGCCCGGCGAGGGCAGCGAGGGCGGCGGTGAGGCAGGCATCGTTGCCGCCGGGCTTAATCTCGCGACCGGTCGCGCTGTGGGCGAAGATGTCGCCGATCTTGCCGACGCTCACCACCGGCCGGCCGGCCGCGGTCAGGCGGTCGAGGAGCGTGTCGGCGGGGGGCGGCACGGCGTAGTCGCGCCGGTTCGCGGTGCGGGCGAAGCCCGACGCCGCGTCACCGGTGAACGGCCGGGCGATGACCCGGCCGATCCGGTAGGGGTCGCAGAGCCGGCGCGCGATCGCGCAGAGGGCGTAGAGCCGGTCGAGCCCGAACGCCTCCTCGTGGGCGGCGATCTGAAAAACGCTGTCGACCGAGGTGTAGCAGATCGGCCTGCCCGTCCGGATGTGCTCCGCGCCAAGCTCCTCGATGATCGCGGTGCCGGAGGCGTGGCAATCGCCGAGGATGCCCGGCAGCCCGCCCTCTTCGATCAGGGCCGTGGTCAGCTCGGCCGGGAAAGCCGGCCGCGTCGCCGGGAAATGGCCCCAGGTAAAATCCACCGGCACCCCGGCGATCTCCCAGTGGCCCGAGACCGTGTCCTTGCCCTGCGCCGTCTCGACCGCGTGGCCCCACGCGCCTGCGACCGCTCCGGAGGGGCTGAGGCCGGGCGGCATCCGCCCGCTCGCGCCTTGCGCGGCGAGCCCCAGGCCGAGATCGGCGAGGTGCGGCAGGTGCAGGGGGCCGGCGCGCAAGCCCGCCCGGTCGCCGCGGCCTTCCATGCAGGCTTCGGCGATGTGGCCGAGCGTGTCGGCGCCGGCATCGCCGAACGCGGCCGCGTCGGGCGCGCCGCCGATGCCGACCGAATCGAGGACGATGAGGAGTGCCCGGCTCACTCGCGCACCGCCCCCGTCGGGGCCGCCGCCAGGTCGAAGGCGGCGGAGAACAGGGCGCGGGTGTATTCGGTGCGGGGAGCGGAAAAAATCTCCTCCGCCGCGCCCTCCTCCACCACCTGGCCGCCCTGCATCACCATCACGCGGTTGGCGAGCGCCCGCACCACCTTGAGGTCGTGGCTGATGAACAGGTAGCCGAGGCCGCGCCTGCGCTGGAGTTCGCGCAGCAATTCGACGATCTGAGCCTGGACCGACATGTCGAGGGCCGAGGTCGGCTCGTCGAGGACGACGAAGCGCGGATCGAGCGCCATGGCCCGGGCGATGGCGATGCGCTGGCGCTGGCCGCCGGAGAATTCGTGGGGATAGCGGTCCATCGCCGCCGGATCGAGCCCGACATCGTCGAGCGCCCGGGCGACGATTCCGCGGCGCTCGGCGTCGCTGCGGCCGGTCCCCTGCACCTCCAGCCCCTCGGCGACGATCTCGGCCACCGACATCCGGGGCGAGAGCGAGCCGTAGGGATCCTGGAACACCACCTGCATCTCGCGCCGCAGGGGCCGCATGGCGCGGGACGACAGCCCGTCGATGCGCCGGCCGAGATAGACCACCGGTCCTTCCGAGGCGGTCAGCCGCAGGATGGCGAGGCCGAGCGTCGTCTTGCCGGAGCCCGATTCGCCGACGACCCCGACGGTCTCGCCCTCGCGGACGCTCAACCGCACGCCGTCCACCGCCTTGACGTGGCCGGTGGTGCGCCGGAGCAGGCCGGTCTTGATCGGGAAGTGGACCCGGATCGGCCCGGCCTCGACCAGGATCGGGGCACCGTCCGGGACCGGGTTGCCGCGGCCCCGCGGCTCGGCGGCGAGCAGGCGCTTCGTGTACTCGTGCTGCGGATTCGAGAAGACCTCGGCGACCGGGCCGGTCTCGACGATGCGTCCTTGCAGCATCACGCAGACCCGGTCGGCGACGCGGCGCACGATGCCGAGATCATGGGTGATGAACAGCATCGCCATGCCGAGGCGCAATTTCAGCTCGGCGAGCAGCGAGAGGATCTGGGCCTGCACGGTGACGTCGAGGGCCGTCGTCGGCTCGTCGGCCACCAGCAGGTCGGGCTCGCAGGCGAGCGCCATCGCGATCATCACCCGCTGGCGCTGCCCGCCCGAGAGTTCGTGCGGATAGGCGCCGAGGCGCCGCTCGGCGTCGCGGATGCCGACGAGGTTCAAGAGTTCGAGAGTGCGGGCTCGGGCCGCCTCGCCGCTCATCCCCTTGTGCAGCCGCAGGACCTCGCCGACCTGCTCGGCGATGCGGTGCAACGGGTTCAAGGAGGTCATCGGCTCCTGGAACACCATGGTGATGTCGGCGCCGCGCACCGCGCGCATCTCGGGTTCTGCGAGCGTCAGCAGGTCGCGACCCTTGAACAGGATCCGCCCCTCCGGCACCGCGCCGTCGACGAGGCGCAGGATCGAGAGCGCCGTCACCGACTTGCCCGAGCCCGACTCGCCGACGAGGGCCACGGTCTCGCCCGGCGCGATGGCGAAGGAGACGCGATCGACGGCGCGGGTCTCGCGTCCGCCCTGGCGGAAGGCGACGGAGAGGTCCTGGACGGAGAGGAGCGGGTCGGTCATCGGCTCGGAGATAGGGCGGCGACGCGCCGGTGGACCGGTGTAGGCCATTCCCCGGCAGCCGGGAACCGGCACGGCGACTCGGGGGGCATTGGGTGCGGATCTAGGAGATCCTTCTCACCCTCCACCTCATCCTGAGGTGGAGGGTGGGATAGGATGAAGCACCGCCCTGCCCCTTCCCCTCACTCATCCACCCGCGGGGCCTGGCCGCTGTCGATCGGCAGCGGCCGGAAAGCTTTCAGCTCCTCGCCGCTCGGCAGGCTGCGCGTGTCCCAGCCGCCGCCGATCGCGCCGATCAGCGACACCGCGTTGGTGAAGCGGTTGAGGCGGACCTGCAGCTCCGTGACCTCGTTGTTGAGCTCCAGCGCCTGGGCGGTGACGACGGTGGTGTAGTTCTGGGTGCCGGCCCGGTACTCGTTCAGCGCGATCTCGACCGCCCGGCGCGACGATTGCACAGCCAGTTCCTGCGCCGCCTGCTGGCGGGCAAGGATGCGCTGGCCGGCGAGACCGTTCTCGACCTGCTGGAAGGCGGTGAGCACCGTCTGGCGGTAATTGGCGACCGCCGCATCGTAGGCGGCCTCGACGGCCTGAAGCGCCGCGGTGCGGGCGCCGCCGTCGAACAGCACCTGGCTGCCGGAGGCCGCCACCGACCAGAACGAGTTGGCGGCAGCAAAGAAATTGCGCGCCGGATCGCCCGCGATGCCGCCGCTCGCCGATAGGGTCACGGTCGGGAAGAACGCCGCCACGGCGACGCCGATCTGGGCGCTCTGGGACTGCACGGTCCGCTCGGCGAGCGCGATGTCGGGCCGGCGCTCCAGCAGGTTGGAGGGCAGGCTGACCGGCACGGCGGGCGGACGCGCCGGAAGGCTGCCGCGGGCGAGCGACATCTCGGAGGGCGGGCGGCCGATCAGCGTCGCGATCGCGTGCTCCAGGTTCGCCCGCTGCAACCCGACCGCGATGGCGTTGGCCTGGGTGGTCTGGAGCTGGGTCTGGGCGGTGATGACGTCGGAGCGCGCGGCGACGCCGGCATTGTACTGGTTCTGGGCGATGTCGAGGGAGCGCTGATAGGCCCGGGCGGTGCGTTCGAGCAGGCTCTGGAGCGCTTCCTGATAGCGCAGCTGGTAATAGGCGGTGGCAAGCTGCGTCTGGAGCGCCAGGCGTACCGAGGCGAGGTCGGCGGCGCTCGCCTGGGCGGCGGCGACGTCGCTCTCGATCAGGCGGCGGATGCGCCCGAACAGGTCGAGCTCCCAGGTCGCCGAGCCTTGCAGCGTCAGGGTGGTGCGCTCGATCCCGCCGGTGCTGGAGCGGGCGATTGAGGGCGCGCCGAGCGCCGTCGGGAACAGCTGGGCGCGGGCCTCCTGCACCAGGGCCCGGGCCTGCCGGTAGGCGGCGACCTGGGCGCGCAGGTTCTGGTTGTCGACGTCGATCAGGCGGATCAGCCGGTCGAGGGTGGAATCGCGAAACACCCGCCACCAGTCGCCGCGCTCCGCCTCGTCGAGGGGCCGCACAGGCCGCCAGTTGCGCGGCGGCATCGGCCGGGCGCCGCCCTCCTTGAAGGCGGGGGGCGTCTCGACGGTGGGGCGGGCATAGTCGGGCCCGACGAGGCAGCCGGCGAGAGCAAGGGGAAGCAGGGTTGCCGCCACCAGATGCGGAGCCCCCCGCCGAACCCTCCCCCCTCTGCGGGGGAGGGTGGCCCGGCCGTGAGGCCGGGTCGGGAGAGGGGACACCGCTTCCGGAGAGATCGCGACCATCATGAAGGGCGCCACATCCTGCACCGTCGCGGTCCCCTCTCCCGCCCCGCTTCGCGGGGCACCCTCCCCCGCAGAGGGGGGAGGGTTCGGCGGGGCGCGGTCATTCAGTACAATGAGATCGTCGAGAAGAATCATTCGGCCGGCAGCGCCCGCGTGGCGGAGCCCCGGCGGCGGCCGACCCAGAGCCGGAACCGGTCGAGGTACAGGTAGACGACGGGGGTGGTGTATAGGGTCAGGACCTGACTCACGATGAGGCCGCCGACGATGGCGATGCCGAGGGGACGGCGCAGCTCGGAGCCCTCGCCGCCGTCGAAGATCAGCGGCAGCGCGCCGAGGAGTGCGGCCAGGGTTGTCATCATGATCGGCCGGAAGCGCAAGAGGCAGGCCTCGCGGATCGACTCCCGTGGGCTCAGGGACCGGGTGCGCTCGGCGTCGAGGGCGAAGTCGATCATCATGATCGCGTTCTTCTTCACGATGCCGATGAGCAGGATGACGGCGATGAGGGCGATCACCCCGAACTCCTCCCCGGCCAGCATCAGCGCGAGGATCGCCCCGATCCCGGCCGACGGGAGGGTGGAGAGGATGGTCAGCGGGTGGACCCAGCTCTCGTAGAGGATGCCGAGCACGGCGTAGACGGCGAGCAGGGCCGCCAGGATCAGCAGCGGCTGGCGCGAGGACGAGGACTGGAAGCTTTTGGCCGCGCCGGCGAACTCGCCGTGGATGGTGGCGGGCATCCGCAAGTCGCGCATGTGGCCGTCGATCGCCGCGGTGGCGTCGCTCAGGCTCTTGCCCGGCGCGAGGTTGAACGAGAGCGTTGTGGCGACGAACAGGCCCTGGTGGCTGACCTGGACCGGGGTCGAGCCGGCCTCGAAGCTGGCGAAGGCGGAGAGCGGCACCATCGTCTCCTTGGCGCTGCTGACCGCGGCGCTCGACGAGGCGCTGGAGCGTCCGGCCGAGGCGATCGAGTTGGTGGCGGCGTTGCGGGCCGAATCGGTCGCGACCTGGGCGGCGGCGGTGCTGGCGTCGGTGGTCGCGGTGGCGGCGCTCGTGACGGTGCCGGCGACCGCGTTGGAGGTGGCCGAGCCGCGGGCCCGGGCGCCCGAGGTCGAGACGTAGATGAGCTTCAGGGTCTCGGGGTTGTCGAGGTAGCGCGGCGCGATCTCCATCACGACGTGGTACTGGTTCAGCGGATTGTAGATCGTCGAGACCTGGCGCTGGCCGAAGGCGTCGTAGAGGGTGTTGTCGATCTGGTCCGGCGTCAGCCCGTAGCGGAATGCGGTGGGCCGGTCGATGACGAGGCGCGTCTCGAGGCCGCCCTGCTGCTGGTCGGAGGTGACGTCGGTGAAGGTCGGGTCCTTCTGCAGGGCCTCCAGCAGCTTCGGGGTCCAGGTGTAGAGGTCCTCGCTGGTGTCGCCCTGCAGGGTGTACTGGTACTGCGAGAAGCTCTGGCGCCCGCCGACCATGAAGTCCTGGCGCGGGAACAGGTAGAGCCGGGCGCCCGGGATCCCCGACAGCTTCGGCCGCAGGCGGGCCATCACCTCGCTGATCGGGTCGCGCTGGCCCAGCGGCTTCAGGCCGACGAACACGCTGGCCGAGTTGGTGCCGCGCCCGCCGGTGAAGCCGACCACGCTCTCGACCGCCGGGTCGGCCTGGACGATCGCGGCGGCGCGGCGGAGCTTCGCGCTCATCGCCTGGAACGAGATGCGCTGGTCGGCCTGGATGCCGCCGATCATCTGGCCGGTATCCTGCTGGGGGAAGAACCCCTTCGGCACGATCACGTAGAGGTAGACGTTGAGCGCCACCGCCCCGAGCAGCACCAGCATCACGGTCACGCCGTGGCGGAGCGCCCAATCGAGGGTGACGCGGTAGCCCGACAGGAGCCCGGTGAACGCGCCTTCGAGGATCCGCGCCAGGAGGTTGGGCCGCGCGCCGTGGACCTCCGGTTTCAGGAACCGGGCGCACATCATCGGCGTGGTGGTGAGCGAGACGACGAGCGAGATCAGGATCGCCAGCGACAGGACGACGGCGAATTCCTGGAAGAAGCGCCCGATGATGCCGCCCGCCAGCAGGATCGGCAGGAACACCGCGATGAGCGACAGGCTCATCGACAGGACCGTGAAGCCGACCTCGCGCGCGCCGAGGAGCGCCGCCTCGACCCGCGAGCGCCCATCCTCGATGTGGCGCTGGATGTTCTCCAGCACCACGATCGCGTCGTCGACGACGAAGCCGGCGGCGATGATGAGGGCCATCAGCGAGATGTTGTCGAGGCTGTAGTCGCACAGCCACATCGCCGCGAAGGTGCCGACCAGCGAGATCGGCACCGCGACCGCCGGGATCAGCGTCGCGCGGGCGGAGCGCAGGAAGCCGAACACCACCAGGATCACGAGGCCGACCGAGATGAGAAGCGTGCGCTCGGCCTCAGCCAGCGACGCCCGGATGGTGAGCGAGCGGTCGCCGGTGACGATGAGCTCGGTATCGCCCGGAAGCGCCGCCTTGAGCTGCGGCAGCGCCTCCTTCAACCGGTCGATCGTCTCGACGACGTTGCCGCCGGGCTGCTTGTAGACGATCAGCAGCACGCCGCGCTGGCCGTTGACGAGGCCGAGGTTGCGCCGGTCCTCGACGCCGTCGACCACCTGGCCGACGTCGCGCAGGCGCACCCCCGCGCCGTTGCGGTAGGCGACCACGATATCCTGATAGTCGGCGGCCTTGCGGCCCTGGTCGTTGGCGTAGAGCTGGTAGCGCCGCTCGCCGGCCTCGATCGCGCCTTTGGGCGAGTTGGCGTTGGCGCTGGCGAGCGCCGCGCGGATGCCCTCGAGCCCGATGCCGTAATGGAACAGGGCGTGCGGATCGAGCTCGACCCGCACCGCCGGCAGCGACGAACCACCGATATCGACGTTGCCAATGCCTTCGAGCTGCGACAGCTTCTGGGCGAGCACCGTCGCGGCGGAATCGTAGAGCGCGCCGGGGCTCAGCGTCTTCGAGGTCAGGCCGAGGATCAGGATCGGCGCATCGGCCGGGTTGAACTTGCGGTAGGTCGGATTCGAGCGGAGCGCCGTCGGCAGGTCGGCCCGCGCGGCATTGATCGCCGCCTGCACGTCGCGGGCGGCGCCGTTGATGTCCCGGTCGAGGCCGAATTGCAGCACGATCCGGGTCGAGCCGACCGAGCTCGTCGAGGTCATCTGGTCGACATCGGCGATCTGGCCGAGGCGCCGCTCGAGCGGCGCGGCCACGGTGGTCGCCATGGTGTCGGGGCTGGCGCCGGGCATCTGCGCCTGGACCAGGATGGTCGGGAAGTCGATCTGCGGCAGCGGCGCCACCGGCAGCCGCACGAAGGCGAACAGGCCGGCGAGCAGCACGCCCAGCGTGAGGAGCGTGGTCGCGACCGGGCGCAGGATGAAGGGGGCGGAGAGGTTCACGGGTGGTTGAGCCGGGGGACGCGCGGCAGGCTTTCCCCTCTCCCCGCGTGCGGGGAGAGGACTTCATCGACCTTGTCGTCGATGAAGTGAGCGCAGGCGAAGCCGGAGCGAGGGTGAGGGGGTGGTGCCGAGTGAGGCTCCTCCGGAAACACCCCCTCACCATCGGCTGCCGCCTCGCTGCTGACCCGACAAGGGGTCAGCAGCCCTCTCCCCGCCCGCGGGGAGAGGGGATGCGCACGAGCGGGAGTAGAAATCCGCTCAGACCTCGCGCTCATCACGGCACCGCCTCCCCGGGCGCCAGCCCACTCCGCCGGCGCCCGGAGAACCACCGGCCCAGGCGGTCGAAGGCGAGGTAGATCACCGGGGTGGTGTAGAGGGTCAGCACTTGGCTCACGATCAAGCCGCCGGCGATCGAGATGCCCAGCGGCTGGCGCAGCTCCGAGCCGGTGCCGGTGCCGAGGATCAGAGGGATCGCCGCGAACAGGGCCGCGAAGGTCGTCATCATGATCGGGCGGAAGCGCAGGATGCAGGCATCGAAGATCGCGTCCCGCGGGGTCATGCCCTCCTCGCGCTCGGCCTGGAGCGCGAAGTCGATCATCATGATGGCATTCTTCTTCACGATGCCGATCAAGAGGACGATGCCGATGATGCCGATGATGTCGAGGTCGTGCCCGAACAGCATCAGGCCGGCGAGCGCCCCGATGCCGGCGGACGGCAGCGTCGACAGGATCGTGATCGGGTGGACGAAGCTCTCGTAGAGCACGCCGAGCACGATGTAGACCGTCACGATGGCGGCGAGGACCAGGAACAGGGTGTTGTCGAGCGAGGCCTGGAAGGCGAGCGCCGAGCCCTGGAAGATCAGCCGGAAGCTGTCGGGCATACCCAACTCCGCTTCCGCCGCCTTGATCGCCGCGACTGCCGGCCCGAGCGAGGCGCCGGGCGCGAGGTTGAACGAGATCGTCGTCGCCGGGAACTGGCCGAGATGGCTGATGAGGAGCGGCGCGCGCCGCTCGCTCACCTGGGCGATGGCGGTGAGCGGCACCTGCCCGTTGGTGGCGGTGGCGGACGGCAGGTAGATCCTTTGCAGCGAATCGAGCGTCCGGTGCAGGTCGGGATCGGCCTCCAGGATCACCCGGTACTGGTTCGACTGGGTGAAGATCGTCGAGATGATGCGCTGGCCGAAGGCGTCGTAAAGCGCGTTGTCCACGGAAGCCGGGGTGATGCCGTAGCGCCCCGCCGTCGCCCGGTCGATGGTGACGTAGGCCGCCAAACCGCTCGCCTGTCGGTCGCTCGCCACGTCGGCGAGGTCCGGGATCTGCTTCAAGCGCTCGACGAGGCGCGGGACCCAGGTGTCGAAGGCACCGAGATCCGGGTTCTCCAGGATGAACTGGTACTGCGTCGCGCTCACCGCGGTGTCGATGGTGAGGTCCTGCACCGGCTGCATGAAGAGCGCGATGCCCGGCACGTCGGCGACCCGGGCGGAGATCCGCCGGATGATCGCGCTCGCATTCTCCGCCCGCTCCTCGCGCGGGCGCAGGTTGATGAGGAAGCGACCCGAGTTCAGCGTCACGTTCTGGCCGTCGACGCCGATGAACGACGACAGGCTGACCACGTCCGGGTCCTTGAGCACTTCCTCCGCCAGGCGCTGCTGGCGCTCGGCCATCGCCCGGTACGACACGGTCTGGTCGGCCTGGGTGATGCCCTGGATCAGCCCTGTGTCCTGGACCGGGAAGAAGCCCTTCGGGATCACCACGTAGAGGTAGATGGTCAGGACCAGGGTGCCCAAAGCCACGAGCAGCGTCACGCCCTGCCAAGCCAGCACGCCGCGCAAGGTGCGACCGTAGAAGGCGATGCCGCCCTCCATCAGCCGGCGCCCGGCGCTGGCGATCCGCCCGGCGGCGCGAGCCTGGGGCGGCTGGTGGCGCAAGAGGCGCGCGCACAGCATCGGCACGAGCGTCAGGGAGACGACGCCCGAGATGACGATGGTGGCTGCCAGCGTGATGGCGAATTCATGGAAGAGCCTGCCGACCACCTCGCCCATGAACAGCAGCGGGATCAGCACCGCGAGCAGAGACACAGTGAGCGAGATGATGGTGAAGCCGATCTCGCGCGAGCCCTTCAGCGCCGCCTCCATCGGGCTGTCGCCCTCCTCGACGTGGCGGGCGATGTTCTCGATCACCACGATCGCATCATCCACGACGAAGCCGGTCGCGATGGTGAGCGCCATCAGCGACAGGTTGTCGAGGGAGAAGCCCCACAGGTCCATCACCGCGAGCGCGCCGACGAGCGACAGCGGCACCGACAGGCTCGGGATCAGGGTGGCGGGCAGCGAGCGCAGGAACAGGAAGATCACCAGCACCACGAGGGCGATGGCGAGCAAGAGCTCGAACTGCACGTCCTCGACCGAGGCCCGGATCGTCACCGTGCGGTCGGTGAGCGGGGTGACCTGGATCGCCGCCGGCAGGGTCGCCTGGAGCTGGGGCAGCAGCGCCTTGATCCGGTCGACCACCGCGATGACGTTGGCGCCGGGCTGGCGCTGGATGTTGAGGATCACCGCCGGAGTGGTGTCCATCCAGGCGCCGAGCTGGGTGTTCTCCGCCCCCTCCACCACCTCGGCCACCGCCGAGAGCCGCACCGGCGCGCCGTTGCGGTAGGCGATCACCGCGTCGCGATAGGCGGCCGGGTCGCGGATCTGGTCGTTGGCGTTGATGGTGAAGGACTGAGTCGGCCCGTCGATCGAGCCCTTCGGGGTGTTGACGTTGAGGTTGTTGATGGTGGTGCGCAGGTCGTCGATGTTGAGCCCGTAGGCCGCGAGCGCCGAGGCGTTGAAGCGCACCCGCACGGCCGGCCGCTGCCCGCCGGCCATCGAGACGAGGCCGACGCCGGAGACCTGGCTGATCTTCTGGGCGAGCCGCGTCTCGGCGAGGTCGCGGACCTGCGTCAGCGCCAGGGTCTTCGAGGTGAGCGCGAGGGTCAGGATCGGCGCGTCGGCGGGATTGACCTTGGCGTAGACGGGAGGCGCCGGCAGGTCGCTCGGCAAAAGGTTGCCGGCGGCGTTGATCGCGGCCTGCACCTCCTGCGTCGCGATGTCGATGCCGAGGTCGAGGCTGAACTGGAGCGTGATGACGGAAGCGCCGGCCGAGGATTGCGACGTCATCTGGTTGAGGTTGGCGAGCTGGCCGAATTGCCGCTCGAGCGGCGCCGTCACTGCGGAGGTCATCACCTCGGGGCTGGCGCCGGGATAGAAGGTCTGCACCTGGATCGTCGGGTAATCGACCGAGGGCAGGGCCGAGAGCGGCAGGTTGAAGTAGGAGATCATGCCTGTCAGCAGGATCGCCAGCATGAGGAGCGTGGTCGCGACCGGGCGCAGGATGAACAGGCGGGAGGGGTTCATGCGCCGTCCCCCACAAGGCGCACGGCCTCAACCCTCCCCCCTCTGCGGGGGAGGGTGCCCCGCGAAGCGGGGCGGGAGAGGGGCAGCGCGACGCCGATCCAGGGGGCGCCCGTCAGGACGGCTCCGCTATATCCGGAAGCGTGGTTCCCCTCTCCCGCCCCGCTCCGCGGGGCACCCTCCCCCGCAGAGGGGGGAGGGTTCAGGGTGGCGCTCCAGTTCATGATCACGGGTTCTGGCTCTGCTGCCGGCGGCGATGCGGGCGCTCGCCCTCGGGACGCTGGCCTTCCGGACGTTGACCCTCCTGGCGCGGCCCTTCCGGACGCGCAGGGGCCGCAGCGCCCTCCCCCTCCGACGCCGGCTTCGCCTCAGCCTCCGGCCCGGCCGCCTTCTCCGGCCGCCCGCCGGTCACCCGGACCTGCGCCCCGTCCTTCAGCCGGTCGGTGCCGTCGACCACCACCCGGTCGCCGACCGCCAGCCCCTTGGTCACCACGGTCCGCACCCCGTCGCTCTCGCCGATCTCGATCGGACGCACCGTGACCTTGTCCTCACCGGTCAGGAGATAGACGTATGTACCGGGCGTGCCGCGCAGAACGGCGGCGGCCGGCACCAGGGCCGCGTCGCGCACCGTATCCACGTCGAGGCGGGCGTTGACGAACTGGTTCGGAAACAACCGGTCGTCCTTGTTGGGGAACAAGGCCCGCAGCTTCACCGTGCCGGTGGTGACGTCGATCTGGTTGTCAACGGTGTCGAGACTGCCCCGCGCGATCTCGGTGGTGTCGGAGCGGTCGAAGACCCGCACCGGCAGGGTGGCACCGGCGCGCAGGCGGTCCATCACCCGCTGCAGCACGGTCTCGGGCAGGGTGAACAGCACCGAGATCGGGTGAAGCTGGGTCACGACGACGATGCCGGTCGAGGCGGCGGTGACATAATTGCCCTGGTCGATCTGGCGCAGGCCGACCCGGCCCTCGACCGGCGAGGTGATGCGGCCATAATTGATGTTGAGCTTCTGCTGGTCGATCTGCGCCTGGTCGGAGGCGACGACGCCCTCGTACTGCTTGACCGTGGCGGCTTGCGTATCGACGTTCTGCTTCGAGATCGAATCCTGCCGGTTTAGGGTCTGGTAGCGTGCGAGGTCGAGGCGAGCGTTCTGCAAGAGCGCCTGGTCGCGCAGGAGCTGGCCCTGGTACTGGGCGAGGAGAGCCTCGTAGGGGCGCACGTCGATCTGGGCCAGGAAGTCGCCGGCCTTGACGGTCTGGCCCTCGCGGAATCCGATCTGGGTGAGGTAGCCGCTCACCTGCGAGCGGATCGTCACGGTCGCGAGCGGGGTCACGGTGCCCAAGCCCGACAGCACCACCGGCATCTCGCCCTTCTGCACCATGGCGACGCCGACCGCCTGCGGCCCCTCCCCGCCCCCGCCGCGGCGACCGCCGCGCCGGCCGGTGGCGGCCTGCTGCGTCTCGGGGCGCTTGAACCCATCGGGGAAGTGGGTGCGATAGGCCCAGGTGCCGCCGCCCGCGAGCGCCAGCAGGACCAGGAACCAGACCAGCCCGCGGCCGCGCCGGCGGCGCGGCGCCTCGACCGCGTCGTCGGTGCGGATGGGAGACAATTCGTTCATCGACCTGGACAACCCGGACTAGAAACCTGACGCAGCGCCCCCGCGATGCCCCTCATGTCGTGCCGGCCCTGCGAACGCCGCCTGCGGCACGTCGCCCCCGAAGCCCCGCCATCGATGCCCCATCCCGCCTTTCCGCACGGCAATGCGTCGCCAGTACGACCGCGATGTTGCCTCACGATTGCTGAACGCCGCCCGAGCGGCGCCCTGGAAGAGCCACGATCCCCACGCCTATCTGAGGGGGTGGGGGCGCGACACGGCGCCGCCCTGCATCGATCGTCCACGGTACCAGAATGCACTTCCTTCACGACCTGCCGATCGCCGACCTGATCTCCCAGTACGGCTACTGGGCGATCTTCTTCGTCATCACCCTCGAGAGCGCCGGCGTGCCGATGCCGGGCGAGACCGCGCTGATCTCGGCGGCCGTCTATGCCGGCTCGACCGGGCAGTTGCGCATCGGGCTCGTGGTGCTGGCAGCAGCCTTGGCGGCAATCATCGGCGACAATGTCGGCTACTGGGTCGGCCGGCGCTGGGGCATGCCGCTGCTGCTCAAGCACGGTTCGAAGATCGCCCTCGACCACCGCCGGCTCAAGCTCGGCCAGTACCTGTTCCAGCGCCACGGCGGCAAGATCGTGTTCTTCGGCCGCTTCACCGCGATGCTGCGCGCCTACGCGGCCCTGCTCGCCGGGGTGAACCAGTTCGACGCCCGCCGCTTCTTCCTGTTCAACGCCGCCGGCGGCATCGCCTGGGCCTCGCTGATGGGCTTCGGCGCCTATCTGTGCGGCCGCTCGATCGAGCACGTCGTCGGGCCGATCGGCCTGGGGCTGCTGGCCTTCGTGGTGTTCGGCGGCATCGCCCTGTGGCTGTTCGTGCGCCGGCACGAGGCACGGCTGACGGACGAGGCGGAAGCGGCGATTCCCGGGCCCCTCGCCTGACACCGCGCATGGCTGCCCCGCCTGCGGGGTGGCCTCGCACAATTTCGCCCCGCCCGCCGGGTGGCATCGCACATTGCCGCCCGCGCCCGCGGGTGGCATGAGACGCGCCACGATACTTCCTCATCCGCCCCGCCGCCGCGCGGGGCGGCCGCGGTGCGCCGCGGCGTCGAACCGGCCCGATGACACAGACCACCCATCCCTTCGGCACCTACGCGCCCGCCGGGCTCGTGCGCTGGATCGTCTCGCGCACCGAACGCCTGCCCGACGAGAGCTGGCGCGCCCGGCGCCTCGCCCTGTTCCTGCGCCGCTGCGCCATCCGCCTGCTGCGCGGCCGGCCCCTCGACGTCGAGCGCTACGGCGCCCGCATGCGGCTGCACCCCTACAACAACAACTGCGAGAAGAAGGTGCTCTTCACCCCGCAGTTCTTCGATCCGCTGGAGCGCAAGATTCTCGCCGAGCGGATCGGGCCGGACTGCGTCTTCCTCGATATCGGGGCGAATGTCGGCGCATACGCGCTGTTCGTGGCCGCCGCCGCCGGCCCCGGGGCGCGGATCCTGGCGGTGGAGCCGCAGCCGGATATCTTCGACAAGCTCACCTTCAACATCGCCCAGAACCCGTTCGGGAGCATCAAGGCGGTGGCCTGCGCGGTGGCCGACAAGGCCGGCGAGATGACCCTGTTCGTCGATCCCCGCAACCGCGGCGAATCGAGCCTGAAGGTGGTGGGCACCAGCGAGGGCGCGGCGATCCGGGTGCCGGCGGTCTCGCTCCTCGACCTGGTGCGCGGTGAGGGCCTGACCCGGCTCGACGCGGTCAAGCTCGACGTCGAGGGCGCCGAGGACCTGATCCTCGAGCCGTTCCTGCGCCAGGCGCCCCCGTCCCTGCTCCCGCGCCTCCTCGTCGTCGAGGACGGCACCGACCTATGGCAGACCGACCTCTCCGCCCTCCTCACCCGCCACGGCTACCGCCGCATCGCCAAGACCCGGCTGAACCTGATCTTCGAGCGGGAGGGGTAGCGGGAGGGCCCGATCCTCGTCGAGCACCGCGACATCGCCGGATCGGCGGGCCGCCTCTCTGGCAAAAGCGTCGACCCGGCGCCCGCTGCCGGTTGCATCCGTACGACGCTAGACCGGCTTGCCGAGTGCGACCCACTCCTTCATCGCCGCGAGCAGTTCCGACGTCTGATAATCGGTGATATCAGCGTCGGAGAATCCTGCGGATTTTTGTCTTTTGAAATACCATTGTTGGAATTTGGTGGTGTATGCGATGTATATACCTGAGGCACCATCCGCTTGCTGGATGCCGGCTGCACCCAACAACCAGTTGCGAATCTTTCGAATCGCAACGTCAACTTCGCCGTTATGTGCCTCGATATCACATCCCGCTAAATCTGAAATTGCAGTTTGGTATCGGAATTTTTTCTCTTCCAAAACGAGTATCTTTTTTTGATTTCGATCTTTACCATAATATTGCCGACAGCCATAATCGATACCTAGTTCGAACGGCATATTTAGCCGATAATACTCCCCTTTCTCACTGGCTTGAATCCGACTCAGATCGTGGATCGAGTACTTTGATCCTTCAATAAGACTTTTGATCTTGTCGAGACGGTATTCGCCCGAGTCATTCCTCTCTTTGGCTATGCGGGGCGTGAAGCCGAGATAGACGATACAGAAAAGTATCGCCTGCAGCATCGCGTCGTAATCGGCGTCGAAGGGGCAGTTGATGAAAACGCACTCTTCGAACGCGGGATCCGGCAAGTCCTAGCCTTTCGGCGGGAGGGGATCGTTGCCGTAAGAATTCCGCTCGCGAATTCGGCCATCCTTGCCATGGATGTATAATTCTGTCTTCTGCGCACGTGCAATTTTCTTGCCACGCTCGATTGCTTCTTGCTGAGTGGGAAATACGGCAGAGGCGCGCGAAGCACCGGATCTTATCACGCTCCACTTTCCGCCCATTGGAACGACATGCTGCCCCTTCTTGGTCATCGCTCACGAACCTCGGGTCAGAAATCTCTCCCGTCATCTTACATGCGTTGCGGATCCGGTTCCAGCACGAGCCTTGCCGCAAGGCGCGTCGACCACGGGAGGCCGGCCCCGTGCCCTCACGGTGCGGCGAACGCCTCGCCCATCGTTCCCGAACCCGAATTCGGCCCGGTCCGGCGTCGCGCATCCGCCCCGTCGCCCTTGCGGGACTCCCGCCCCCTCCCGATCTTCCAGGGTGCCGATGGCCGCCCTCGCCGCTCCCCCGCGCTCCCGCTCCCCCGATGCCCTCGCCGGGTCGATCGAGCGCGTCACCTTCCACAACACCGAGAGCGGGTTCTGCGTCCTGAAGGTCAAGGCGCGGGGCCGGCGCGACCTCGTGGCGGTGATCGGGCACGCCCCGGCGGTGGCGGCGGGCGAGTGGGTGACCGCCACCGGCGCCTGGGTCAGCGACCGCGAGCACGGGCTGCAATTCCGCGCCGACACGCTGGCGGCGACGCCGCCGACGGGCGTCGAGGGCATCAGCCGCTACCTCGCCTCGGGCCAGATGCGCGGCATCGGCCCCGAGATGGCCAAGCGCATCGTCGCGGCCTTCGGGGCCGACACCTTCGCGGTGATCGAGGCGAACCCTGAGCGCCTGACCGAGGTGTCGGGGATCGGCCCAACCCGCGCCGCCCGGATCACGGCGGCCTGGGCCGAGCACAAGGTGGTGCGGGAGATCATGGTCTTCCTGCACGCCCACGGCGTCGGCACCGCCCGGGCGGTGCGCATCTACAAGACCTACGGCACCGACTCGGTCCAGGTGATGACCGAGGATCCCTATCGGCTGGCCCGCGACGTGCGCGGCATCGGCTTTCGCACCGCGGATTCCATCGCGGCCAAGCTCGGCCTGTCGCCGACCGCGCTCGAGCGCCTGCGCGCCGGCCTCGCCTACGCGCTCCAGGCGGCGATGGATGACGGCCACTGCGCCCTGCCGGTGCCGGACCTGATCGCGCGCGCGGCCGACTTGCTCGCGGTCGATGCGAGCCTCCTGCGCACCGCCCTCGTCGAGGAGATCGGCGGCGAGTCGGTGGTGATGGACACGATTCAAGACGTGCCCCACCTGTTCCTGCGCGGCCTGCACGCGGCGGAACAGGCGATCGCCGAGCGGCTGGTCGCCCTCGACGACGCGCCCCTGCCCTGGGACGCGATCGACGCGCCGGCGGCCTTGGCGCGGGTCGAGGCCGCGACCGGCCGGCCGCTCTCGCCCTCGCAACGCGCCGCCGCCGCGACGCTGCTCGATGCCAAGGTCGCGGTGATGACCGGCGGGCCCGGCGTCGGCAAGACCAGCACGCTGGACGCGCTCCTGCGGATGCTCGACGAGGCGGGGGCCGGGGTACTGCTCGCCGCCCCCACCGGCCGGGCCGCCAAGCGGATGAGCGAACAGACCGGGCGCGAGGCGAAGACGATCCACCGCCTGCTCGAGATCGACCCGCGCCACGGCGGCTTCCAGCGCAACGAGCATTCTCCCCTCGCCTGCGACCTCCTGGTGCTGGACGAGGCCTCGATGATCGACGTGCCGCTGATGAACGCCCTCACCCGGGCCCTGCCGCGCCACGCTGCCCTCTGGCTCGTCGGCGACGTCGACCAGCTGCCCTCCGTCGGCCCGGGCCGGGTGCTGGCCGACGTGATCGCCTCGGGCCGCGTCGCGGTGGCGCGCCTGACGGAGGTTTTTCGCCAGGCGGCCGAAAGCCGCATCGTCACCGGGGCCCACCGGATCAATGCCGGGCAGATGCCGGAGGGTGCGGACACGCCGGACGGCGACTTCTTCGTGGTGCGGATCGACGATCCCGAGATCGGGGCCGAGAAGCTGGTCGAGATCGTCACGCGCCGCATCCCGCGCCGCTTCGGCCTCGATCCGGTCCGGGACGTGCAGGTGCTCTGCCCGATGACCCGCGGGGCCCTGGGGAGCCGCCACCTCAACCAGGCGCTCCAGCGGGTGCTGAACCCGAACCCGGCCGTCTCGGTCGAGCGGTTCGGCTGGGTCTTCGCCCCCGGCGACCGGGTGATGGTGGGGCAGAACGACTACGACCGCGAGGTCTTCAACGGCGATCTCGGAGTGGTGCTGCGGGTCGATCCCGAGGCGGGCTTGCTGGTCGCAGGCTTCGACGGGCGGGAGGTGACCTGGCCGTTCGAGGAGCTCGACGCCTTGAGCCCCGCCTACGCGATCACGATTCACAAGTCGCAGGGGTCGGAATATCCGGCGGTCGTGATCCCGGTCGCGCTCCAGCACTACACGATGCTCGCCCGCAACCTGCTCTATACGGGCGTGACCCGGGGCAAGCGGCTGGTGGTGCTGGTGGCGCAGACGCGGGCGGTGGCGATCGCCGTGCGGGGTGGGGCACGGCCGCGGTTCACGAAACTGGCGGAGTGGTTGCGGAAGCCGGCGAGGAAGCGGGCCGGCGGTTCCCGACGGAGCCTGGCCGCGACCACTCCCTCCCCTTTCCCGGACGACTGGAGCGGAGCGGACCGCGACTCAGAAGTCGGTCATGACGCCCACCGTGTCATCCCGGGGCCGCGGAGCGGAACCCGGGATCCATAACCGCCGATGGTACAGGATAGAGCGGAACGCTAGTCGCCTTTTTCGTGAACCTCAGCGGTTATGGATCCCGGGTTCTCGCCTTCGGCGAGCCCCGGGATGACGCGGAGAGTTGGCTATGCTTGTGCCGGGCGCTTCACTCGACTGAGAAGGCGCGTACCATTTCAGATCGACGGCTCAATACCCCTTCTTCACCTCGGCGAGCGCCCGCGTCAGCCCGTCGGCCACCACCTGCCGTTCCGTCGGCGAGGCGTCGCGGGCGACGAGCACCCGCTGGCCGCGCGAGACGAAGGACAGGGACAGAAGCCCGTATTCCTCGTCCTCGACCTTGTGCAGCCGGGTCCAGAGCGGGTTGAAGCGCCACTCGGCCCGCTCGCCGCGGTGGCTGACGCGGGCGACCAGCACCTCGATCTGGCTGATCACCACCTCCTCGAAGGAGCGGCCGCGGCGGGCATTCAGCGTCAGCGCCAGCCACAGGGCCGCGATGTCGAGGCCGAAGAAGCCGGTGACCGGCCACATCCCCATCTGGAGGAAGGCGATCCCGGTCACCAGCGCGACGCCGCCGCAGGCCACCATGACGACCCGGAAGCCGAGCCGCGACAGCGAGCAATGCGGCCGGATGGTCGCCGAGAAGACCGGGCGCTCGATCGCGTCCGGGTCGCGCCCGTAGGGGTGCCGCGTCCTTGCGTCGTCCGGTGCCTTGCCGCTTGCCATGCGCACAATATAACGCGCGGATGACTCGCCGGAAGCCGCCCGTCCCCGACAAAATCACCGCACCTGTGAAGGCGGGACTCGCGAAGGCGGGGCTGGTCAAGCCCATGACCGCGCGTGCGATCACGCCGGAGCCGGTCGACGCCGCGACGCTCGCCGAGATCTTCGCGCGCCTCAGCGCCGCCAACCCCGAGCCGCGCTCCGACCTCGAATACATCAACCCCTACACGCTGCTCGTCGCGGTGGTGCTCTCGGCCCAGGCCACCGACAAGAGCGTCAACCTCGCCACCGCACCGCTCTTTGCCCTCGCCGACAATCCGGCGGCGATGCTGGCGCTCGGCGAGGAGACGGTGCGGCACCACATCCGCACGATCGGTTTGTTCAACACCAAAGCCAAGAACGTCATCGCGCTCTCGCGCATCCTGATCGAGGAGCATGGCGGCGCGGTGCCCCGCGCCCGCGAGCAGCTGGAGGTGCTGCCCGGCGTCGGCAAGAAGACCGCGAGCGTGGTGCTCAACGTCGCCTTCGGCGAACCGACCATCGCGGTCGACACCCACATCTTCCGGGTCTCCAACCGGGTGCCGCTCGCGCCCGGCTCCACCACCGACAAGGTTCAGGCCGGGCTGGAGGCGATCGTGCCCGAGCCCTACCGCCTCAACGCCCATCACTGGCTGATCCTGCACGGGCGCTACGTCTGCAAGGCGAGGAAGCCCGAATGCTGGCGCTGCCCGATCGCCGATCTCTGCCGCTACCCGGACAAGACGCCCGGACCCGGCTGAGGCCGCTGCCCGCGCTTCCTTCCGACCCGAAATCTGGTATCCTCGTTTCATGACCCCGCCCCGCCCCCTCGTGCGCCTGCTCGCCGTGGTGATCGTGATGATCGCCGCGTGCCTCGGCGCGCCGCTGGTCGGGGTGTCGTCGGCCCAAGCCCATCAGGGGCACGCGCATCAGGGGTACGCCCAACACGGCGACTCCCTGCGCACCACTACCGCGGCGCTGACCCTGAACGAGGCACGCGTCGCCTCCCAAGGTCCGCGTCTGACCGTCGCGAACCCGGACGAGGCGCCCGCCGCCCGGACCTGCAACGGGCTGTGCTGCCTGATGGGGGCCTCCTGCTGCGTGCCAGGCCTGCTGCCCGAGAGCCTGGCGGCGTTCCTGAGCCCCCGTCCGGCCCGCCGCCTCGCGACGGCCGAGGACGCGCTGCCCGCCGGCATCGCGCCGGATTCTCCCGCGAGACCGCCACGACCCTTCGCCTGACGCCCGCGTCCCGCGCCGGCGCGCCGCCCTGACGGGCAGGCCGCTCCCGCGGGCGACCCTCGACGTCCGCTCGCGAAGGTTCCTCCCCCGATGTTTCCGTTCCGGTTGCCGGCCGCGCCGCGTGCGCTGGCCGTGGCGCTCGCTCTCACGGCGCTGTCGTTCCTGTCTGCCCCGATACAGGCCCATGAGGGCCACGACCACGGCGCGCCCCAGCCGCCGGTCTCGAAGACCATCGCGCCCCGCGGCGAGGCGGCCTCCGCCGCCTTCGAGCTGGTGGCGATTCCCCGGGGCGACGCCCTGGTGCTCTACCTCGACCGCTTCGCCACCGGCGAGCCGGTCGCCGATGCGACCCTGGAGGTCGAGACGCCGGCCGGCCCAGCGACGGCCGAGGCCGCACCGGACGGCAGCTACCGCCTCCCAGCGCCCTGGCTCGCGAAGCGGGATCCGAAAGAGGATCACCTCGATCTCGTCGTCACTGTGACGGCGGGGTCCGACGTGGATGTGTTGCCGCTGATGGTGGCACTGCCGAAGCCCGCAGCGGCGGCGGAAGCCAAGCACGAACACGAGGGCGAGGGCTGGCTGCACACGCTCACCGAACGCCTGACCGACCGGCTCGCCGCCCGCGATCCCGGTGCCGGCCTCGCCGCCGCGGGCGGCTTCGTGCTCGGCCTCGCCGCCATGGGGCTGATGCGGGCCGGGCGCCGCGCGCCGGTCCTCGCCGTGCTGGTGCTGGCCGCGACCCTGGTCCTCGGCGCCACAGCCTTCGCACATGAGGGTGCGGAGCACAGCCATCCGGAGAGCAAGGCCGCCTTCGTCCCGCCGCCCACCGACCTCGCGCAGCGCCTCCCCGACGGAGCGGTGTTCGTGCCCAAGCCCACCCAGCGCCTGCTGTCCCTGCGCACGCAAGTTGCGGCGGAGGGCGCGTTCCGGCGCACCATCTCCCTGCCCGGCCGGATCATCCCGGACCCCAATGCCAGCGGCGTGGTGCAATCCTCGGTCGGCGGGCGCCTCGCGCCGCCACCATCCGGCAGCTTCCCGCGGCTGGGCACCAAGGTCCGCCCGGGCGAGGTCCTCGCCCTCGTCACCCCGCCGGTGCAGCGGGTCGACCTCTCCGACATGCGCCAGCGCCAGGGCGAACTGGACCAGCAGATCGCCATCGTCCAGCGGCGAGTCGACCGCTACCTCAAGCTCGCCCCCGGCGGCGCGGTCTCGCAGGTCCAGCTCGACGAGGCACAGGACGAGCTGAAAGGCCTCAAGGACCGCCGCGGCGCCCTCGACCGCATCCGCCAAGAGCCCGAGGTGCTGACGGCCCCGGTCGGCGGGGTGATCGCGGAAGCCGCCGCGGTGGCCGGCCAGATGGCCGCTCCCGGCCAGATGGTGTTTCAGATCGTCAACCCCGAAAGGCTCTGGGTCGAGGCGCTGAGCTTCGACGCCCTGACGCCGGCATCCGACGCCACGGCGCGGTTCGCCGACGGGCGCAGCCTGCCGCTCGCCTACCAGGGCGCGGGGCTCGCCGACCGCAACCAGGCGATCCCGGTCCAGTTCGCGATCCGGGGCGGGTCGGACGGCCTGCGGGTCGGCCAATTCGTCACCGTGCTCGCCGCCACCGACGCCGAGCAGAGCGGCCTCGCCCTGCCGCGGGCGAGCGTGGTGCGCACCGCCAACGGCCAGGACGTGGTCTACGCTCACACGGCGGCCGAGCGCTACGAGGCGCGGCCCGTGCGGGTCGCGCCCCTCGACGGGGCGCGGGTGCTGGTCGAGGCCGGGGTGACCCCCGGCACCCGCGTGGTGGTCCAGGGCGCCGAGCTCCTGGACCAGGTCCGGTAAGGAGCGGCCCCAATGTTCTCCTTCCTGGTCACGCAATCCCTGCGCAACCGCCTCCTGGTCCTGGCGGTCGCCGCCGTGCTGGTACTCTACGGGGCATTCAGCCTCACGCGGCTGCCGGTCGACGTCTTCCCCGACCTCAACCGGCCCACCGTCACCATCATGACCGAGGCCGAGGGCTACGCGCCGCCGGAGGTCGAGCAGATGGTGACCTACCCGATCGAGACCCGGCTCAACGGCCTGCCCGGGGTGACCCGGCTGCGCTCGGTCTCGGGCGTCGGCCTCTCGGTGATCTACGTCGAGTTCGCCTGGGGCACCGACATCTACCGCAACCGCCAGCAGGTCGCCGAGCGCCTCGCCCTGGTCCAGGACCAGCTCCCCCGCGGGGTGACCTCGCAGATGGGCCCGGTCTCCTCGATCATGGGCCAGGTGCTGCTGATCGCGGTGACGGGGGAATCCCTGTCGCCGATGGCGCTGCGCGAGACCGCCGACTTCGTGCTGCGCCCGCGCCTGCTCACCGTGCCGGGCGTGGCGCAGGTGATTCCGATCGGCGGCGAGGTGCGCCAGTTCCGCGTCGCCCCGAACCCGGCGGCGATGCGCGCCTTGGGCGTGAGCAACGCCCAGCTCGACGCGGCCTTGCAGCAATTCGGCACCAATGCCGGCGGCGGCTTCACCGACCAGTATTCCCGCGAATACCTGATCCGGAACATCGCCCGCACGATGAGCCTGGAGGATCTGCGCGACCTCGTCGTCGGCGCCTCGGGCAACGCCCCGGTGCGCCTGCGCCAGGTCGCCGACGTCTCCTTCGCGGCCAAGGCCAAGCGCGGCGAGGGCGGCTACCAGGGCAAGCCGGCGGTGATCGTCTCGGTCGAGAAGCAGCCCGACGTCGACACCGTGGCGCTGACCCGCAGCATCGAGGCGGCACTGAAGGACATCGCGCCCTCGCTGCCCGCCGGCATCTCCGCCGACAAGATCCTGTTTCGCCAGGCCGACTTCATCGAGACCTCGATCGCCAATGTCGAGCGGGTCCTGGTCGAGGCGATCGCCGTGGTGGCGATCGTGCTGTTCTGCTTCCTGCTGAACCTCCGCACCACCCTGATCTCGCTGACCGCGATTCCCGTCTCGATCCTGACGACGGCGCTGGTGTTCCATCTCCTCGGGCTGTCGATCAACACCATGACCCTCGGAGGTCTCGCCATCGCGATCGGCGAGCTCGTCGACGACGCGGTGGTCGACGTCGAGAACATCTTTCGCCGCCTGCGCGAGAACCGGGCCGCCGGCAATCCGCGCTCGGTCTTCGAGGTCGTGGTCGCGGCCTCGAACGAGGTGCGCTCCGGCATCGTCTACGCGACCGCGATCATCGTGCTGGTCTTCGTGCCGCTCTTCGCGTTGTCCGGCATCGAGGGGCGGCTCTTCGCGCCGCTCGGCCAGGCCTACATCGTGTCGATCCTGGCGAGCCTCGTCGTGTCGATCACCCTGACGCCGGTCCTCGCCTCCTGGCTCCTGCCCGGGATGAAGAGCCTGGAGGAGCACGAGAGCCGCTTCATCCGCGCGCTCAAGCGCGCCAACGCCGCCGCCTTCGCGGTAGTGTTCCGCCACCAGCGGATCCTCGTCGGCGCAGTGGTGGCGCTGGTGGCGGGCGCGGGCCTCGCCGCCTCGCAATTGCCGCGGGCCTTCCTGCCGCCGTTCAACGAGGGCTCGTTCACCGTCACCATGGCCTTCACCCCCGGCATCTCGCTACCTGAGAGCAGCCGGGTTGGCGCGATCGCCGAACGCCTCCTGATGGAGATCCCGGAGGTCGCGGCGGTCGGCCGGCGCACCGGCCGGGCCGAGCTCGACGAGCACGCGGAGGGCGTCCATTCCTCCGATCTGGAGGTGGCGCTCAAAGGCGGTGGGCGGCCGAAGGCGGAACTCGTGGCCGAGATCCGCAACCGGCTCGCGGCGCTGCCGGTCTCGGTCAATGTCGGCCAGCCGATCTCGCACCGGCTCGACCACATGCTGTCCGGCGTCCGGGCCGAGATCGCGCTGAAGATCTTCGGCGAGGACCTGGATGGCTTGCGCCGCGTGGCGGCGAGCCTGCAGGAGCGGATGCGGGCGATTCCCGGCCTCGCCGACCTCCAGGTCGAGAAGCAGGTGCGGATCCCGCAGCTCGAGATCCGGGTCGATTACGGCCGGGCGGCGCTCTACGGCGTGCAGCCGGCGGCGATCGTCGAGCAGATCAGCCGGCTCTCCAACGGCCGCCTCGTCTCGACGGTGGTCGACGGCTACCGCCGCTTCGACGTGGTCCTGCGCCTCCCCGAGGCGCAGCGCACCACCGCGGGGCTCGGGGACCTCCTGATCGAGACGCCGTCGGGCTGGGTGCCGGCGCGCCAGGTCGCCGACATCCGCGAGACCGACGGCCCGAACCAGATCCTGCGCGAGAACGGCCGCCGGCGCCTCGTCGTGATGGCGAACACCACCGCCGGGTCCGACATGACGGGAATCGTCGCGGCGATCCGCGCGGCAATCGCCGCCGAGACCCTGCCGCCGGGCGTCTTCGCCAGCCTGGAGGGTACGTTCCAGGCGCAGGAAGAGGCGACCCGGACGATCGGGGCGCTGTCGCTGGTCTCCCTCGGGCTGATCTTTGCGCTGCTCACTAGCCGCTACCGCTCGGGCGCGCTGGCGCTGATCATCCTCGGCAGCGTGCCGCTGGCGCTGGTCGGCTCGGTGGCGGCCCTGTGGCTCGCCGGGCAGCCGCTCTCGGTCGCCTCGATGATCGGCTTCATCACGCTCACCGGCATCGCGGCCCGCAACGGCATCCTGAAGGTCAGCCACACCCTAAACCTCGCCCTCCACGAGGGCGTGCCGTTCGGGCCCGACCTCGTGGTGCGGGCGAGCCTGGAGCGGCTGACCCCGGTGCTGATGACCGCGCTCTCCGCCGGCGTCGCCCTGGTGCCGCTCCTCTATGACGCAGCGAGCCCCGGCAAGGAGATCCTGCACCCGGTCGCGGTGACGATCTTCGGCGGGCTCGTCAGCGCCACCCTGCTCGACGCGCTGCTGACCCCGGTGCTGCTCCTGCGCTTCGGCCGCAAGCCGCTGGAGCGCCTGATGGCGGCGCGGGAGACCGCGACGGGCACGGCGCCCGCGGATGCCGCGCCGGCCGACCTCTACTGATCCCGCTCACCGAGAGAGACACGATGCCAATTCGAAAGATCCTCACCGCCGGCACCTTGGCCCTCGCCCTGCCGCTCTGCGCGCGCCACGCCTGCGCCCATGACGGGACCGGGCACAATGGCGGGCGGATCACCGATGCCGGGCCCTACCACATCGAGCTGGTGACGAAGGACCGGACCGTCGAGGTCACAATTTACGATGCCAAGGAGACGGCGTTGTCCCCGGCCGGCTTCAAGGGCACGGCGATCCTGGTCGTCGGCGGCAAGCCCGCCCGCGTGGTTCTGACGCCCAAAGCTGCGCGCCTCACCGGCGAGGCCGAGGTGGCGCTCGGCGAAAACCCGAAGGGCGTGGTGCAGATCACCGGGCCGGACGGCGCGGCGGCGAGCGGCAAGTTCAACTGAGCGGGCGGACTTTCGGCGGGTGGGTGCGCCGCGGCCTGCCATGGCTCTCGCCCTCCCCTTTCCCAGATCTCCGTCCACCGGGAGCCTGTTTGACGGATTGGCAGGATCTATCCCACCCACAGCCTCATCCTGAGGTGTCGGTCGATTGAAAATCGACTGACCTCGAAGGAGGCCTCCAGCGGCCGCTGAGATCCCTGGAGGCCTCCTTCGAGGCTCACTTCGTTCGCACCTCAGGATGAGGTCGCGGATGGGAGAGATTCAGTTGGTCGGGGTGCAATCCTTGCACGTCAAACAAGCTCCGATGCTCCAGTCA
Source organism: Methylobacterium sp. EM32 (assembly GCF_040593685.1). Lineage (NCBI taxonomy): Bacteria > Pseudomonadati > Pseudomonadota > Alphaproteobacteria > Hyphomicrobiales > Methylobacteriaceae > Methylobacterium > Methylobacterium sp. EM32. Next base: position 64,906 of record NZ_JBEXZS010000246.1, read on the forward strand.
TCGGGGAAAGGGGAAGAGTGTCAGGGTCTGTTCGAGTTGGCCGGCGGAGTTGCTACTCTCCGTGTCATCCCGGGGCCGCGCAGCGGAACCCTGGATCCATAAACGCTGACGGTTCAGGATGAGGCGGAACGCAATCGGTCTCTTTCTCCCACGTCAGCGGTCATGGATTCCAGGCTCCGCTTTCGTGGCCCCGGAACGACGCGGAGGGTGTGGAAACCGATGAAGGCCAACCAGACAGGCAATCAGTTCGGCCGCGGAAACCCGCTCACGCCGCCTGACGCAGCACCTGTCCCGCTACCAGAGCCTGAATGTTGCGCAAGGTCGAGAATGCCTCGCGGCAGAGCAGGTGCTCGGGAAACTCGACCCCGAAATGCTCTTCCAGGTCCATCATCACCTGAACCGCGCCGAACGAGTCGAGCCCGTTATCGAACAAGCAATCATGATCCGAGAGGCGGTCGATGGAGCGGGCAAGGCCACCGTGGCGGGCCAGAATCGTCCGGATGTCCTGGGCAGACGCCATCGCTCGACCTCACTCTCTGATGGTTCAGGGTTAGACAGACACAAACTGGAAATCAAACGCTATCTGCAGTGCTGGCTCATCGCCAAGGACTATGGTGACCATCTTGTTAGCACTCACAACAGGTGGACCCGGCACTGATCCTGCGCGTCGGGGCGCGAGCCTCGGCCCGGCATCCCCGGACTGGACAGGTTTGTTCGAGAACGGCACGGGTGGCGGGTGATGCGCGAGCGCGAGGGGTCGGACAGGTTCGAGGCGCTGGATGCAGGGCGGGGCGTCTGCGCGCTCGCGGTCGCGTTCTTTCACATGCCGCTCGCGCATCCCGGGCAGCAGCAGACCTGGTTCCCGAACCTGCAACTCTGCGTCGACGTCTTCTTCGTGCTGTCGGGCTTCGTGCTGCTGCACGCCTATGGCGACCGCCTGGCGACGGGGCGGCAGGTCCTGCGCTTCGGGCTGATGCGGTTCGGCCGGCTCTGGCCGCTGCACGCCGCGACGCTCGGGCTCCTGGTCCTGATCGAAGGGGTGCGCATTCTATCGCACCATGCCGGCGCGCCGGGGGCGACGCCGCCCTTCGGGCCCGACCATCGCCCGGTCGAGATCGTCACTCACCTCCTGTTCCTGCAGAACTTCCGCACCTTCGGCGAGTATAGCTGGAACTTCCCGTCCTGGAGCATCGCGGTCGAGTTCTGGGCCTCGCTCGTCCTGGCCGCGACCGTGATGGCGGCAGGCCCCAAGCGCCGCCTCGTCTTCGCGGGGCTCGCAGCCTTGAGCGCGCTCGCCCTGTGGTGGGTGAGCCCACGCACGCTGTTCGTGATCCAGAATTTCGGTATCGTGCGCTGCCTGTTCGACCTCTTCCTCGGCTGCCTCGCCTATACCCTGCGCGACGCGCTGCGCCTGCCGCGCCGCCTCGCGACCCCGGCCGAGATCCTGGCCCTTCTCGCCCTGCCGGCCCTGGTGCTGCTCTCAAGCCCCGGCCCCCTCGGCTACGGCGCGAGCCTCGTCTTCGCCGCGGCGATCGCGCTGTTCTCGCATCAGGGCGGCGCCGTATCGGACCTCGCCCGCGCGCGGGTCCCCCAGCGCCTCGGCCTGTGGTCGTTCTCGATCTACCTCCTGCATCTGCCGGTGATCCAGGTCTTCGTGACGGCGGTCCACGCGGTCGAGGCGCGCACCGGCCTCGCCCTCACGAGGATCCTCGGGCACGACCACCTCGTCGATCTCGGCTCCGGCCCCGCCAACCTCGCGGCCGCGGCCGCCCTGGTGGCACTCACGGTGCCGCTGGCCGCCCTCACCCACCACGTCGTCGAGCGCCCGTCGCTCGCCTGGTTCAAGCGCATCGATTCCGGCCTCGCCGCGCCCGCCACGAGCGCGCCGGCGGCCGTGGCCGCCCTGGCTCCGCGCTAGAGCGCTTCACGATTGCGCTGCAATCGCGAAGCTCTCTAGCTCTTTGAATTTGCCGCATTTTCTACGACGAACCGGTATCCACTTCGTCGGACAATGCTCCAGAAGAGGCCCTGTCTCAGTTTGGGATGGCCCAGCCGCGGAAACGGCTGGCGGATCGGTAACCGAACCGCGACTAAGTTCTCACCGTGCCCTGCCGGATCAGGGATGGTTGAAGAGCGGGCCCCGACGGGAGACGACTTCCGAGAGAGCCCGCGATCGGCCCGCGTGACGGATGAGCGGAGTTGATTTCCGCATTGCCGGACAGTCAAGTCGCATGAGGCAGGGACACCAGATGTCGACGGCAGAGCCCGCCGCGCTCACCCCCCGCAGGACCGGCGGCACGCTGGTGGATCTGTGGGGATCGGCCCGCCGGCGCGCGGTGTGGATCGTCGCGAGCGCCGGCGTGATGGCGTCGTTGGGCGGGCTCTACGCGCTCAGGCAGGTACCGACCTACCGCGCCACGGTCGAGCTGCTGATCGACCCGCAGGCGCTCCAGATCGTCGGGCGCGGCCTGTCGCGCCCGGATGCCCCGGCCCAGCTCGATTTCGCGAATCTCGAGAGCCAGGGGCTGGTCCTGCTCTCGGGCAAGCTCCTCGACCCGGTGATCGCGCAGCTCGGCCTCGCGGAGGATCCGGTGCTGACCCGCGGCGCCCCGCCCGGCGCCGATCCGGCCGTCGTGGCGCTCGAAGCGTTGCGCAAGCGCATCGTGGTGCGCCGGGTCGACAACTCGTTCAACTTCCAGCTCACCGTCGCCTATCCGGATGCGCGGCGCGCGGCCGAGATCGCCAACACCGTCGCGGCGCAGTTCTTCGAGGTCGGCGCCCGGGACCGGGTCTCGGTGGTGCGCCGCGCCAACGAGGCGCTGCTGACCCAGGCCGCCGACCTGCGCGCCCAGCTCAACCGGGCCGACGTGGCGGTGGAGCGTTACCGGGCCGAGAAGGGCCTGATCGGCTCCGGCGAGGCCGGCCTCCTGGTGTCGCAGCAGCTCAAGGAGCTCTACGCCCAGATCACCGTCGCGGAGACCAACGTCGCCCGGCTGTCGTCCCGGCGCGAGCAGGTGCGCCAGCTGCGGGCGCCCGACGGTCAGGTCCAGGCGGTGCCGGAGACCGACACCTCGCCGGTCATGGTCTCGCTGCGCACCCAGTACGCCCAGACCCTCCAGGAGACCGCGACCCTGTCGCGCAGCCTCGGGCCGAACCACCCGCAGATGATCGCGCTCGCTGCCCAGCGCGCCGCGACCGCGCGGCTGATCGCCCTGGAGGCCGACCGGATCCGCCGCACGATCGAGGAGGACCTGCGCCGGGCCGAGGAATCCCTGCGCCAGCTGCGCGGCCGGGCCGAGCGGCTGATCCAGAACCAGACCAGCAGCAACCAGGAGGGCATCCGTCTGCGCCAGCTCGAGAGCGAGGCGGAGGCGATCCGGCGCACCTACAACCTCGTCCTCGACCGGACGAAGGACCTCGAGCAGCAGCAATCGATCAACCCCAGCAACTCGCAGATCGTCTCGCGCGCCACCCCGCCGCTGAAGCCCTCCGACACCCCGGCCCCGGTCGTGGTGGTGGCCGCCGGCCTGTTCGGCGCCGTGCTCGGGCTGATCCTCGCCTTCCTCTACGACCTCTGGCGCGGCAACATCACCACGGTGTCCGGCTTCGCCGCCGCGGCGCCGGTCTGGGCGCGCCTGCAGCGGCGGGGCCGCGGCGGCACCAGCGCCGAGGAGGCCCTCGTCACCGCGGCGCGCGAGCTGCGCAACCGCTTCGCCGGCCGCGGCCAGCCGGTGATCGTCACCGTGGCGGCGGACGGCCTCGCGGCCGAGCGCCTGCACGCGGCGGAGATCCTCACCGACCTGCTGATCCGCCTCGGCGAGCCGGCCCTGATGGTGCCCGAGCAGGCCCATGCCCGCCTCGGCTTCGGCGACGGCCCGCGCACCGACGCGCCCCTGCGCGGCCAGCTCGCCGTCGTCGATCCCGTCCGCGGGATGGAGCGCCCGGCCCGGCCCGAGATCATCGTGGCGGAGCGGGACCTCGCCCGCGGCGACGGCTGGCTGTCGATCCCCGAGACCTCCGACGCGATCCTCCTCGTCGTCGCCCGCGGCCGGATGACCCGCAGCCGCCTGGAGCGCCTGCTCGAGACCCTCGACGGCGCCGGCCGCTTCCGGGCGAAGGGCCTGCTCGGCCTCGTCACGGTCGAGCCGCGGCGCGCCCTAGCCCCGCGCAAGCGGGCGCCGGCGCGGCAGGTGGCCGGGCAAGCGACTGGGCAAGTGACCGGCCCGGTGACCGGCCAGGTGCGCGCGGCATGACCGGCGGCCTGACCGCCGGCCTGCATCCGGCGGCCGCGCCCGCCGATTGGCGTGCGCCCTTCCAGGGCCGGGTCGCCTTCGTGGTGCTGGTCGGCGCGTTGGTCTTCAACGCCGCCCTCTGCTTCCTCAACACCGCCGGGTTTCCAGTCAGCGGCGGCACCGTCATGGGCGCCGAGGTGGCGATCATCGCCGTCACCCTCGGATTCGCCCTCGACGAGCGGCCGGGCCCGTGGCTCGTCCTCGCCGGGCTCGTGACCTACGGACTCCTGCTCGTGACCCTGCGCGGCAACCCCGACGTCAAGGGCATCCGCGACTTCCTGATCCCGGTCGTGTTCTACTGCCTCGGCACACGCAGCCCTTCGTTACGCGACGCAGACCGGGCGGTGCTGGCGAGCGGCGTCATCGTGGTGGTGATGGGGGTGTTCGAGTACGGCCTGTTCGACGTCTACCAGCAATACTTCAACATCGTGCGCTACTACGTCGCCCGCGGCAGCATGTCGGCGGCCGAGATCAGCGAGCTGACCGGCTCGCTGTTCACCTCCGGCATCCGGCCGGATTCGCGCACGATCCTGCCCTTCCTCGGGCCGCACCGGGTCTCGTCGGTGTTCCTCGAGCCGGTCTCGGCCGGCAATTTCGGCGCCGTCCTGTTCGCCTGGGCGCTCTACCGCCGCACCATGCGCGGGCGGACCTGGCTGTTCCTCTGCGCCGCCGTCACCATCATCCTGGCCGATGCGCGCTTCGGCGCCTATGTCTGCGTGGCGATCGCCGGGGCGATGCTGGTGGGGTACCGTCTGCCGCGCCTGCTCTGGTTCGCCCTGCCCTTCACGATCCTGCTCGCGCTGGCGGTCTACGGCTTCGAGAGCCTGCAGACGAGCTGGCAGAACGACATGGCGGGCCGCCTGCTCTGGGCCGCGCTGCTCATCACCTCCCTGCCGCCCGAGGGCGTGTGGGGCATCATGCCCGACAAGATGTTCCTGTCGGATTCCGGCTACGCCTACACCCTCACCCAGCTCGGGGTGGCGGGCGCGCTGGTGGCCTGGGGCCTGTTCGTCCTGATGCCGGCCCGCAACCCCGACGGCTGGCGCCTGCGCTGCGCCATGGCGATCTATCTCTGCCTGCTCCTCGTCATCAGCGACTCGCCGTACTCGATCAAGACCGCGGCGCTGGTGTGGTTCATGATGGGGGCGGCGGACGGGGTGGAGCCGGAGGCTGAGGCTTAGAGGGTTCCGTCCCTCCCGGGCGTCCGTTGCAAGTGCTGGGAATCGGGGTGAAGGCGCACCTGGCGTTAACTCCGCCTTAAGCACAGATCCGCCCAGGATACGGCGCGTGGGTACCGTCCGTCCGACCGGTATCCGCGGGCGCGCCGTGGAACCCGTTCATGCTGGACTCGGTCCGGATCTCGCTCAAGGTGCTGAACGCGGCCCAGCTCGCCACGGTGGCGGCTGCGGCCTTCGGGCTGGCCTGGTTCGGCGGCGCCCTCTCCGGCGCCGCACCGACGCCCGAGCGGCCCGCGCTCGCCCGGAACCTCGTCCAGGCCGCCCGCGCCTATGCCGACGCCCTCGACGAGGAGTTGAGCGCCTCGATCAACGACGCCCGCAACGCCGCCCTGCTCCTGCGCCTCGACGAGGCCTCCCTGGCCGATTCCTGGCGCGCGGGCCGGTTGCAGGACTGGCTCGCCCTCAACCCGCGCTACCGCGACGCCGCCTTGCTCGGCCCCGACGGGTCCTTGCGCGCCGCCGGCGGGCCCGGCGGGACGCGGATCGACCGCAGCCTCGCCCGCAACGCGCAGGTCGCGGTGGCGGCCGGGCCCGAGGAGGCGCCCTTCGCGCTGACCCTGGCGCTCGGCCAGCCCGGCCGGTCGGACCGCCTCGTGCTGCGCGCGAGCCCGGCCTATTTCGAAGGGATCGGCGAGCGGGTCCGCCGGGCGCTCGGTGCGGGTGAGGCACTCCGCTTCGCGGTGACGGGGGCGGACGGGCGGGCGCTCGTCGGCCCGCTGCCAGCCGCGGACGATCCCCGGCCGCACGAGGCCGCACCCACCCGCGGCAGCCGCGACATCGCCAGCCCCGGCTGGCTCGTCACCGCCTCCGCGCCCGCGATCCCGCTCCGTCCCGCCGGGCCCGACCTGCGCCTGATCGCCCTCGGCCTCGCCCTGGTGCTCGCCGCCGGCGGCCTCGGCTACGCCCTCGGCGGGCGGGTCTCGGCGCGCCTGCGCCGCCTCGCCGAGGAGGCCGGCACCGCCGACGAGACCGGCGGCGAGGCCTCGGTGTCGCGGGTACGCGAGATCGCGGCGATCGCCGGCACCGTCCGCGACCGGGCCCAGAGCCTCGACGCCCGGCTCGCCGGGGCCGGGACCGGCCTCGACCGGGTGCGCGGCCGCCTGCACACCTTCGAGGCGATGTCGGGCTGGACCTGCTGGGAGATCGATCCCGAGACCCGGCAGGTCGTGTGGTCGGATCCCGACGGCGCCGGCGCCCTGGCGGGCGCCGACCGCGTCGCGACGATGGCCGACCTCGCCGCCCGGTTCGAGCCCGCCGACCGCCCCCTCCTCGACCTCACCCTGAAGGCCGCGCTCGGGGCGGACGGCCCCCACGACGTGGTTCTGCGCACGAGCGGGCCGGGCCCTGAATCCGGCCGCCGCCTGCTGGTGCGGCTCCTGCGCGGCCGCGACGCCGCCGGCCGGGTCCGGGTCCACGCGCTCAGCCGGACGATCCGCGAGGGCGCGCCCGCCGATACCCCGGCGGGCGCCAACGAGCGGCGGCGCAACATCGTCCTGCGCCGGGTCACCGACGGCATCGTCCACGACTTCAACGACGTGCTCACGGTGGTGCTGGCCAATCTCGGCGTGCTGCGGCGCCAGACCGGCCTCGATCCGCGCCAGGCAGCCCTGACCGACGCGGCGCTCGCCGGTGCCCAGCGCGGCGCGGCGCTCACCCGGCGCCTGCTCGGCCTGGTTCGCGGCGGCAACCTCGCGGGTGACGGCCCCCCGGCGGAGCTCGCCTCCTCCGACCTCGCCGCGACCGTGGCGGCGTTCCTGCCCTTCCTGCGGGCCAACGTCCTGCGCGACGCGCCGCTCGTCACCCGCATCCCCGACGACCTGCCCCGGGCGGCCTGCGGCGAGCGGCTGGTCGAACTGGTGCTGCTCAACCTCGCCTTCCACATCCGCGACCTCGGCCTGCACGGCTTCGCGGTCGGGGCGGCCGAGCACGCGGCCGACCTGGCCGTGGTGCCCGGCATGCCGGAGGGCCCGGCTCTGCGCGTGCTGTTCGCGAGCGGGCGCCGCCCCCCGGGCGCTGCGGCGCGGCCGCAGGGTCAGGCGCTCGACACCGTCGGGCGGCTCCTGCGCGCGAGCGGCGGCGGCTGGCGCGTCCTCAGCGACGGGTGCGGCGAGGAGGCGTTCCTGGCCGAGGCCTGGCTGCCCGCCGAGACGCGCCAGGCCGAGGCGCGGACTCCCACGGCCGGCCGCGGCGATCCGCGCCTCGCGGCCCTTGCCGGTCCGGCGCCGCAGGCCGCGTTGCGCATCCTGCTCGTCGAGAGCGATAGCCTCGTGCGCGCCAGCCTCGTCGAAGCCCTGGCCGAGCTCGGCCATCACGTGGTCCAGGCCGCCTCCGGCGAGCACGCCCTCGGGCTTCTGGCTCACGACGCCGCCTTCGACGCGATGATCGCCGACCAGGCGATGCCGGTGATGACCGGCCTCCAGCTCGCCGCCACCGTGGTCGAGCGTCATCCGGGCATCCGCGTCATCCTGGCGAGCCCGCACGGTCAGCTGCCCCAGGCGGCCCGCCGCTTCCTCCAGCTCGACAAGCCGTTCCGGCGCGAGGACCTCGCCGCCGTGCTGGCCGCCCGCGCCGCCTGACCGGCGCAGGCCCGGAGCGTCGTCCGACGAAGCGGGGTCCGGCTCGCCGAAGACACGCGCCTCAATCAAAGGCGTAGAGCAGCATTCGACCGCGCTGCCGACGGATGCCGTCTCGGCAAAAATTACCGATCTATTCTCCGTTGCAGGACAATAAATTTTAACCGTCTCGTTGCATAAATCGGTGCACAAAGTTTTGGTAACCAGTTCAGGAGGCGGCGTTGATTGCCTCGTTTCAGTCTCGAACACTCGGCCTCGTCGCCGGCGCAAGCCTGGCCGCGCTCGCCGCGGCCGGCACGGCGCGGGCAGCGGATCTGAGGACGCCGGGCACCGACGCCGACTGGTACACCGGCGCGCAGGCCCAGGCGGTCGACGACAGCTGGGCGGTCGCCGTCGACGGCTCGACCAGCGTCACCTCGAACAGCTCGGCCTTCGGCTCGATCACCGTGACGGCGCCGCTCGCCGGCTCGCCGAGCCAGAGCGGCCCGCGGGTGCGGGTCGAGGCCATTGCCGGCACCTATTCCTATCCGGGCCAGGCCGTCGCCTCGCGGGTGACGGGCTACCAGCAGGAAGGCTCGGCGATGGCCGGCTACGAATGGGTGTGGCGCGACGCGGCGCTCGCCGGCTTCATCGGCTTCAACGTGCGCAGCAACCAGCTCTCGATCCCCGACCCCGGCAACCCGGTGGTCGGCACCGGGATCGGCCTGCGCGTCGCCGCGAATTTCTATGCCAACCCCACCGACCGCACCATGGTGTCGGCCTACGGCTCCTACTCGACCAAGTTCAACGCCTATTATTCCCGCCTGCGCGTCGGCTACATGGTCGCCGACGGCGTCTATATCGGCCCCGAGGCGCTGTTTCTCGGCGACGACTTCTTCCGCCAGTACCGGATCGGCGCCCATCTCTCGGGCGTGAAGTTCGGGCCGGTGCAGATGTCGCTGGCGGCGGGCTACGTGCAGGACCGGGTCCAGGGCTCGGGGTATTATTCGAGCATCGAGGCGCGGGCGAATTTTTAAGTCTCTCGGCCTGTTCGATCAGCCTCTGCAGATCGGTCACGCTCCGCGTCATTCCGGGGCCGCGCAGCGGAGCCCGGATTCCAGAAACACAGGTGTTTCGGAAGGAAGCGCAACGATCTGCGCTTTGTCCTGAACGATCCGCGGCTCTGGATTCCGGGCTCCGCTTCGCGGCCCCGGAATGACCCGGAGGGTGTCAGGACCGTCGAGCACGTCGACGAAACCCTTGAACTCTCCGGCCGCCTTCTCAGACGAGCAGGGGCGCCCGGCCGTCCGGACGCCCCTCCCCCGTCCGATCAGGCCGGCGCGCCGGCCGCCTTGGCCTCGCGGCGGCGGGCGTGCAGCACGTACTCGGTGTAGCCGTTGGGCTGGACGCGGCCCTTGAACACCAGGTCGCAGGCCGCCTGGAAGGCTGGCCCGTCGAAGCCCGGCGCCATCGGCCGGTAGAGCGGGTCGCCGGCATTCTGGCGGTCGACCACCTGGGCCATGCGCTTCATCGTCTCCACCACCTGCGCCTCCGACACCACGCGATGGTGCAGCCAGTTGGCGATGTGCTGGGACGAGATGCGCAGGGTCGCGCGGTCCTCCATCAGCGCCACGTCGTGGATGTCCGGCACCTTGGAGCAGCCGACGCCCTGGTCGATCCAGCGCACCACGTAGCCGAGGATGCTCTGGACGTTGTTGTCGATCTCCTGCTGCACGTCGTCGGGGGCGAAGTTCGAGCGGGCGAGCGGCACCTGCAGGATCTCGTCGAGGGCCGAGCGCGGCCGGCGCGCCAGCTCCTGCTGGCGGGCCTTCACGTCGGTCTCGTGGTAGTGCAGCGCGTGCAGCGTCGCGGCCGTCGGCGAGGGCACCCAGGCGGTCGAGGCCCCGGCCTTCGGGTGGGCGCCCTTCTGCATCAGCATGTCGGCCATGGCGTCGGGCGCAGCCCACATGCCCTTACCGATCTGCGCCCGGCCGAGCAGGCCGCAGGCGAGGCCGACATCGACGTTGTTCTCCTCGTAGCCCTTGATCCAGGGCGTGCCCTTCATGTCGTTCTTGCGGATGACGGGGCCTGCCTCCATCGAGGTGTGGATCTCGTCGCCGGTGCGGTCGAGGAAGCCGGTATTGATGAAGACCACCCGCTCCGCCGCCGCCTTGATGCAGGCGGCGAGGTTCACCGTGGTGCGGCGCTCCTCGTCCATGATGCCCATCTTGAGGGTATTGGGCTTGAGGCCCAGCATCGCCTCGACGCGGGTGAACAGCTCGACCGCGAAGGCGACCTCCTCCGGCCCGTGCATCTTCGGCTTGACGATGTAGACCGAGCCGCGGCGGCTGTTGCGGATGCCGGACGTGCTCTTGAGGTCGTGGATCGCGATCAGCGCCGTGACGGCGGCGTCGACGATGCCCTCCGGCACCTCGGCGCCGGACTCGTCGAGGACGGCGTCGGTGAACATGTGGTGGCCGACATTGCGCACCAGCATCAGCGAGCGGCCGGGCACGCTGACCTCGCCCTGGCCGTCGGGGGCGGTGTAGGTCCGGTCGGGGTTGAGCTTGCGCTCGAAGCGGCGGCCGTCCTTCTCCACCGGGGCCGAGAGGCTGCCGTTCATCAGGCCGAGCCAGTTGCGGTAGACCACGACCTTGTCCTCGGCATCGACCGCCGCGACCGAATCCTCGAGGTCCATGATGGTCGAGACCGCCGACTCGATCACGATGTCGGCGACGCCCGAGGCGTCGAAGCGGCCGATCCGGTGGGTGCGGTCCAGCACGATCTCGACGTGCAGGCCGTGGTGGCGTAGCAGCAGGGCCGTCGGCGAGGTGGCCTTGCCGCGATAGCCCGCGAAGGCCTCCGGCCGGGCGAGCGGAATCGTGTCGCCGGTATTCATGTTGCCGACGAGCTGGCCGCCCTCCACCGCGTAAGTCACCACGTCGGCGTGACGGCCGCCGGCGAGCGGCAGGGTGCGGTCGAGGAAGGCGCGGGCGCGGGCGACGACCCGGGCGCCGCGGGTGCGGTTGTAGCCGCCGCCCCGGGTGGCGCCGCCCTCCTCCGGCACCGCGTCGGTGCCGTAGAGCGCGTCGTAGAGCGAGCCCCAGCGGGCATTGGCGGCGTTGAGCGCGTAGCGGGCGTTCGAGGTCGGGACCACGAGCTGCGGGCCCGCGATGGTGGCGATCTCGTCGTCGACGTTGTCGGTGCGCACCTGGACCGGGCCGGGATCGGGCAGGAGGTAGCCGATCTCGGTCAGGAACGCCTTGTAGGCCGCCTCGTCCACCGGCTTGCCGACCCGCTCGCGGTGCCAGGCGTCGATCTTCTCCTGGATCGCGTCGCGGGTCTCGAGCAGGGCGCGGTTGCGGGCGCTCAAGTCGCGCAGGATGGCCGCCAGGCCGTTCCAGAAGGTCTCCGGGCTGATCCCGGTCCCCGGCAGGGCTTCCTCGACCACGAAATCGTGCAGCACCGAGGCCACCGACACGCCACCGACCGTCTTGCGATCCATCCGACTTCCTCCCGCGGGCATCCGCACGTGCCGCGTCTTCGCGCCCCCCTTAACAGGGGATGCGGAGAGCAGAAAGCCGGCGCACTGGCACGAGGCGGCGCCCACGCGCCTGCCGGGCCTTGTCGCGGGATGAGACGACCTGTCGAAAACGTAATGTTGTGTGGGAGCGAAAATGCCCCGCTCGGGCGTTGCCTCCCCGTGACAAACGCCGGCCCCCCTCCCATCTCGTGGGCGCCGGTCCGCCGGCAACCGAAGGAGTACGGCTCCATGAACAGCGAAGAACGCGACGTCATCAACGGCATATTCCAGCGACTGGAGCAGGCCGCGCAGCAGCCCCGCGATGCCGACGCGGAGCGCTTCATCGCCGACAAGATCCGCGCCCAGCCCTACGCCCCCTATGCCATGGCGCAGCTCGTCTACGTGCAGGAAGAGGCGATCAAGAGCCTCAACCAGCAGCTCGAGCAGGCCCGGGCCGAGGCCCAGCGCGGCGGCCAGGGTGCGGGCCAGGGCGCCGGCGGCGGCGGCTTCTTCTCCAGCATCTTCGGCGGCGGGTCGCGGCCCGAGCCGCAGCAACCGCCGCAGCGCGCCGGTGCCTGGGGCAACCAGGGCGGCGGCTACGGCCAGCAGCCCCAGCCCGGCTATGGCGGCCCGCAACAGGGTTATCCGCCGCAGCAGGGCGGTTTCGGCGGCCCGCAGCAGGGCGGTCCCTGGGGTGGGCAGCAGGCCCCGCAGCGCGGCGGCGGCGGCTTCCTCGCCACGGCCCTGCCGATGGCGGCCGGCGCAGCCGGCGGCATGCTGCTCGGGAGCGCGCTCAGCAACGCCTTCGCGGGCGGCCACTCCTCGCTCGGCAGCATGGCGGGCCTCGGGGGTGCCGGCGCGGCGGGAGCGGGCGGCACCGTCGTCGAGAACAACTACTTCGGCAACCAGGGCGGCAGCGAGGATTTCGGCGCCCCCCTCGGCGGCGACGATGCCGGCTTCCAGGACGCCTCCTTCGACGGCGACATGGGCGACAGCGGCAGCGACGACTGGGTCTGACCAACCGTCGCGCCGGTTCTGAAGGGGCCCCGCCGCGGCAACGCGGCGGGGCCTTCTCGCGTGCTCGGGGACACTGGCTCCCCGAAATCCCGCATGCGAGAGTTCGGCCGAGCCCGCCGCGGCGGTGAAAGGCCGGCAGCTCCTACGGCCGATCCCAGGAGCCATGCATTCTCTTCGTCTACGAGACGGGCGCGGCCATGAACACGACGCCGATGAGTGGCGACTATCGAGAGTGGTTCGAGGGCATCAAGCGCTCCGTGCGCGAGGCACAGGCGCAGGCCGCGCGTTCGGTGAACCGCGAACTGATCCTGATCTACTGGCGCATCGGACGAGGCATTCTGGAGCGTCAGGCCAGCGAGGGCTGGGGCGCCAGAACCATCGATCGCCTCTCAGCCGATCTGTCTGCCACCTTCCCGGGCATGAAGGGCTTCTCGGTCAGAAACCTCAAATACATGAAGGCCTTCGCATCGGCCTGGAGCGAACGCCAGATTGTGCAATGCGACCTTGCACAAATCCCGTGGTCGACGCACGTCGCGCTGCTCGACAAGGTGCGCGAGCCCGCCGAGCGGGAATGGTACGTCCGCGCGGCCGTCGCGCAGGGCTGGACTCGCAACATCCTCGTTCACCAGATCGAGACCCGGCTGCACGAGCGACAGGGAAAGGGAGCCCACAACTTCCGGGCCACGATGCCGCCCGAGCGGGCGGTACTTGCCGCCACGGCGTTCAAGGATCCCTATATCCTCGATTTCGTCGAACTGGCCGAGAGTGCAAACGAGCGCCGCCTCGAAGCCGCTCTCATCGAGCGGATCCGCCAGTTTCTCCTGGAGCTCGGCAAGGGATTCGCCTTCCTCGGCAGCCAGTACCATCTCAGTGTCGATGGACGGGATTATTATATCGACTTGCTTTTCTATCACACCAGGTTGCACAGCTACGTCGTCGTCGATCTGAAGCTCGACGAGTTCAAACCCGAATATGCCGGCAAGATGAGCTTCTACCTGTCTGCCGTCGACGCCATCGTGGCCTCCGAGCGCGACGAACGCAGTATCGGCCTGCTCCTCTGCCGCGGCAAGGACGGTCTCGTCGTCGAGTATGCGCTCCGGAGCATCAATTCCCCGATCATCGTCTCGAACTACACGGTGCTCCCGGCAGCGCTTCGCGAGCATCTACCCAGTCCCAGCGACCTCAAGCGCCTGGATGGATCGGCTCACGCGATGTCCGCGGGGACCGGGCTTGTCGCGGTGGATGATACGCGCCTCGCCGCAAAGACGCGCGCGGAACTTGCCAGACGCGTCGAAGCCGCGATCCTGGCCCGCGGCCATTCCCTTCCGCTCGGCTGGGCGGAGGCCCTTGCGGTCTCCGCCGACGAGGTGTCGTTGCAAGCGATAATCCGGGATCTCGATCAGACGGGCGACGATATCCTCGCCTTCCTGAGAGACCACGGCATCGACTGGCCTGAGGACCGATCCCGGTAAGTCTCTCAAAACGCTTGGTGGCGCAGAATATCACGTTGCTGTTGCGGCTCGCTGTGACAGTAGAATTTCCGCAGGTGCAGGACACGTGGAGGCGGCGTCGGGCAGCGTCAGCACACCCGGCGCCGTGCGCCGCCCTCAGGCCGATGGACCCGCGGCTGGCCCCTCAGATCACCCGATGATCAGATCACCTGCACGCGGGCGCCGACCGGCACGCGCTCGTAGAGGTCGGTCACGTCCTCGTTCATCATCCGGATGCAGCCCGAGGAGACCGACTGGCCGATCGTGTGCGGCTCGTTGGTGCCGTGGATGCGGTAGAGCGACGAGCCGAGATAGAGGGCGCGGGCGCCGAGCGGGTTGGCGGGACCGCCGGCCATGTGGCGCGGCAGGTCGGGGCGGCGGCGCAGCATCTCGGCGGGGGGCGTCCAGTCCGGCCATTCGCGCTTGGCGCTGACCGTCTTCATGCCCGACCAGGTGAAGCCCGGCCGGCCGACGCCGATGCCGTAGCGCAGGGCCCGGCCGCCGGGCTGGACCAGGTAGAGGAAGCGCGACGGCGTATCGATCACGATGGTGCCGGGCCGCTGGCCGCCGTCATAGGCGACCTCCTGGCGCTGGTAGCGCGGGTCCATCGCCCGGCCGATCCCCTCCTCCCGGGCCTCCGGCATCGCGGCCGGGCTCGGTCGGCCGCGGGGCGCCTCGAACGGGTCGGGCGCGTAGGCCGAGGCGGGTTGGGGCTGGGCGTAGACCGGGGGCTGGGCGTAGGCTTGCGGTGCGTAAGCCTGGCGTGGATAGGCCTGCGCCGGCACCGGGTCGCCGGAATGCAGCGAGGCCCCGGGCGCGACCGGCTCGTAGCCGACCTGGGCGCCCGATGTGCCGGCGGCGGCGTAGACCGCGGTGCGGGCATAGGCCGGCGGCGCCCCATACGGACCGGCGGCGGGGCCGGCCTGCCGGTAGCCGCGGCCCGCCAGGATCGTGCCGTCCGGGGCGACCGGCGCCGGACGCAGCGGACGGGCGGCATAGGTCGGGTCCTGCCCGGTCATCAGGTACTCGATGAAGCCGCCGCCATAGGATCCGGGCGCCCCTTGCGCCAGGACCGGCAGAGGTTCGAGACCCGCTCCGAGACCGGCCGCCATCGCCCCGGCCAGCACCATCCCGCGCACCACCATCGCACCCGTCCCCGCAACCCCTGCCGCATCCCGGCGATGGCGGCAGGAGAGCAGGGCCCCGCGACCGGGCGGTGAAGGAACGTGGTGACCGCTTCGCTAAATCCTTGTAGCGAATCATTAATTCGGCCTCACGGTGAATCGTCCGTCACCGCGGGCGCGGCCCTGGGCAGGCATTCAGCAAATCGCAATCAATCTTGGGGACATTGGCCCGCGTGGGCCGTGCGACGCGGCCGCGGCTGCAGGCTCTCTCGGACCCATGAAGAACAAGCGCTTCCGCATCGAGGACAGTCTCGGCGTTGCTACGGTTCCCGTCGAGGCGGCGCCCCCGCCGCCCTCGCTCAACGACCAGCGGATCTCCGAGATCCTGGCGACGGTCAACGAGCTCAAGCGCCTGACCGAGAGCACCACCGGCGACGTGATCGACGCCTGCCGGCGGGAGATGGCCGAGATCTACGGCATGCGCAACGAGCTCGACGTGATGAAGGCCGCGATCGGCCGGACCAAGCACGAGATCGCGGTGCTGCACCGGCAGGATTTCGACGGCAAGGGCGTGCGCCGGGCCGCCGGCGAGCTGGACGCGGTGGTCGATGCTACCGAGCGGGCCACCACCACCATCCTGGCGGCGGTCGAGGACATCGAGACCCACGCCTCGGTGCTGCGCTCGACCGGCGGCCTGAAGGACCGTTCGGACGTCGATGCGATCCTCGAGCGCACCGTGGTGCTCTACGAGGCCTGCAACTTCCAGGACCTGACCGGCCAGCGCATCAGCAAGATCGTCAGTGTGCTGAAGTTCGTCGAGGACCATATCGACCGGATGATCGAGGCCTGGGGCGGCCTCGAGGCGTTCAAGGACCTCATCGGCCAGCCCGCCGGGGTGAGCGTCGACGACGAGAGCAGCCTGCTCAACGGGCCGAAGCTCGACGAGGATCCGGGCCACGTCGACCAGACCGACATCGACGCGCTGTTCGACTGACGGGGGGCGGGCGGCGTCGGGTCGACGCCAACAGCAATCTGTTGGATTTCGCCGTCGATCCCTGCCGCGCATCGAGACGTCTTCTCCAATTCATGCCCTTATCCTGAGGTCGAGGATGGGATGGACCACGATGGCTAAGCCGGCCGCCGTCCAGCCATCCGCCCGAGCCGCGACCACGCCGCCGACAGTACGCCCCGCCCCTGATCCGGCATGGCCGCCATCCTGGCGATTTCCCGCAGCAGCCCGTCCGCGGCGGCCCGCGGATCGGCGAGGGCCTGCTGGCTGCCGAAGGCGCCGGGCTCCGCCTCCGCCGTGCCGGGCTGGTGGAGATAGGTCACCGCGTTGCCGCAGAGCGCATCGACGAGGAGGAAGGTCGGGTTGATCACCGGGCCAGGGCTCAGTGCCACCACCCGTCGGCCAGACGGCGCGAACAACGCCGTGTGCAGGGCCGAGCCGAGCGAGCCCGCGACCACCCGCCGGCGGGCGAAGAGCCGGACCTGCTCGGCAAAGCTCATCGCCTCCGGATGCAGGATCTCGACGCCCTCCCGGGTCAGGATCTCCGTGACCGCCTCCTCGTTGGCGAAGCGGCGTACGCCGCCCGCGAGCCGCGTCTTGGCGAGGTAGGCCGGGCGGTCGTCGGCATCGACCTCGTCCGGGGCGTAGCAGCCGGCCCCGATCTCCCGGCACAGGTCGCGAAAGACCGTGTGGGCAAAACCCTCCTCTTGGAAGGCCGGCGCCGGCACGATCGCGCGGCGCAGGCGCATCGGCGCCTCGAAGGCGTGGATGTCGCGGACCTCGAGGCCGAGCCGCGCCAGGATGTCGACGGCGAAGCGGTAGGGCTGCCACAGGCTCTCGTGAGCCGGGGCGTAGCACAGGATCGGCGCCGGGGCTTGAGTCCGCAGCAGCGGCCAGAACCGCGGCAGGGTGGTGACCAGGAAGTGCCCGTAATGCAGGTGGGCGCCGCCGAGGAACAGGTAGGTCTCCTCCGGCGCGTGCGGGAGGGTCGCCGGCACGCCGTCCGGCCATTCCGCAGGCCAGTCGGTGCGCTGCCAGGACGGGGTGGTGCCGCTCCCGCGGATGTCGACGCTCTCGGGGATGAAACGGCGCGCGGCGTCGAACAGGGAAGAGGGCTGGCCCCTCGCCTCGCTGTGCGGCAGGTAGAGGACGTCCTCGACGATCCGCACCGCCGGCAGGTCGGACCGGAGGCGCGGGATCCGGGGCGTCCGGCAGGCGCGGAGCGTCATGCGGGGCGGGGTGTCACGGGAGCGGTCCTTCGGCGTGGGCGTCGGGTAAGCCTTTTAGCGCCCGGACGCGGTCTTTCCAGCGGCGGGAAGGCCGCCTACATCGCCCTCATGAGCCGACAGCCTGGGAACGACGTGCCGCCCGACGCCCTCGACACGATCGAGGACGACGACGAGGCGGTGGACGCCCTCGACACCGCCCCCGAGATCGACTTCGACCTCGATGCCGGCGCCGGCGCGATCCAGGCCGGCACCGCGGTGATCCGCCGGTTCTGGACCACCCTGCCGACCTCGCCGGGCGTCTACCGGATGTTCGACGCCAAGGGCGACGTGCTCTACGTCGGCAAGGCCAAGAACCTGAAGAACCGGGTCGGGTCCTACGCGCGGGGCCAAGCGCACACCAACCGCATTGCCCGGATGATCGCCGAGACAGCCTCGATGGAGTTCGTCACCACGGCGACCGAGACCGAGGCGCTGCTGCTGGAAGCCAACCTCATCAAGCAGCTGAAGCCCCGCTTCAACGTGCTGATGCGGGACGACAAGTCCCTGCCCTACATCCTGCTCACCGCCGATTCCGACGCGCCGCAGCTCGTCAAGCATCGCGGCGCCCGGCGGCGGGCGGGCCACTATTACGGCCCCTTCGCCAGCGTCTGGGCGGTCAACCGCACGGTGAACGCGCTCCAGCGCGCCTTCCTCTTGCGCTCCTGCTCCGACAGCTACTTCGAGAACCGCACGCGGCCTTGCCTGCTCTACCAGATCAAGCGCTGCTCGGGCCCCTGCACCAAGGAGATCTCGGTCGAGGACTATGCCGGCCTCGCGGCGGAGGCGCGGGGGTTCCTGTCCGGCAAGTCCAACGCCGTGAAGGAGCGCATGGCCGCCGAGATGCAGGCCGCCTCCGACGCCTGGGAATTCGAGAAGGCGGCGCGCTACCGCGACCGCATCGCCGCGCTCGCCGCCATCCAGGGCGTGCAGGGCGTGAACACGCAAGGGATCGAGGAGGCCGACGTCTTCGCCCTAGACGAGCAGGCCGGCCAGTTCTGCATCGAGGTGTTCTTCTTCCGCAACTGGCAGAACTGGGGCAACCGGGCCTATTTCCCGAAGGCCGACCGCAGCATGAGCCCGGCCGAGGTGCTGGCCTCGTTCCTGGCCCAGTTCTACGACGACAAGCCGGCGCCCCGCCTCGTGCTGACCTCGCACGAGATCGAGGATGCGGAGCTGCTCGCCGCCGCGCTCTCGACCCGGGCCGAGAACCGGGTCGAGATCCACGCGCCGAAGCGCGCCGAGCGCAAGAACCTCGTCGACTACGCCGCCCGCAACGCCCGCGAGGCGCTGGCCCGGCGCCTCGCCGACACCGCCTCGCAGGGCAAGCTGCTCGCCGCTTTGGGCACGTCGTTCAATCTGGCTTCGGCCCCGCGGCGGATCGAGGTCTACGACAACTCGCACATCATGGGGACGAACGCGGTCGGGGCGATGATCGTCGCGGGGCCGACCGGCTTCATGAAGACCCACTACCGGACCTTCACCATCAAGTCCGAAGAGGTAAAGCCCGGCGACGATTACGGCATGATGCGCGAGGTGCTGCAGCGCCGGTTCGCGCGCCTGGTCAAGGAGCATCCGCGCACCAAGGCCGAGGCCGCGATCGCCGCCGCCGAGGGCGGGCCGGCGGAGCCGGAGCCCGCGCCCGATCCGGCCGACGCGGACGTGTTTCCGGCCTGGCCCGACCTGGTACTGATCGACGGCGGCCGCGGTCAGCTCGAGGCGGCGCGAAAAGCCCTCGACGAGGTCGGGGTAACCGACGTGCCGCTCGTCGGCATCGCCAAGGGGCGCGACCGGGATGCCGGCCGCGAGACCTTCTTCGTGCCCGGCCAGGCGCCGTTCCGGCTGCCGCCGCGTGACCCGACGCTCTACTTCGTTCAGCGCCTGCGCGACGAGGCCCACCGCTTCGCCATCGGGGCGCACCGGGCCAAGCGCAAGCGCGAGATGGTGAAGAACCCCCTCGACGAGATCCCGGGCGTGGGCCCGACCCGCAAGCGCGCGCTCCTGCACCATTTCGGGACGGTAAAGGCGATCGAGCGGGCGGCCCTGGAGGATCTCGCCAAGGCGCCCGGCGTGAACGCCGCCACCGCCCGGGCGGTCTACGACTTCTTCCATGCCGATGCGTGACGATTTGCCGATGCGTGACGCCGAGTCCGGGCCGAGTTCGGTTGACGCCCCCTCCCCCCGCGTGGTTTCACCGACGGTGATGACCATGGTCGTACCCCGGCGCCGCTCGACGGCCCTGAACCTCGCGAACCTCCTGACCTACGGCCGTCTGGTCGCGGTGCCGGTGGTGGTGGCGCTGCTGTTCTGGCCGCAGGACGACACCGCGCGCTGGATCGCCGTCGCGGTCTTCGTCGCCGCCGCCATCACCGACTACCTCGACGGCTACGTCGCCCGCACCTATTCCCAGAGCTCGGCGCTCGGGCGGATGCTCGACCCGATCGCCGACAAGCTGCTCGTCGCCGCGAGCCTGCTGATGCTCTGCGCCGACGGGACGATCCGCGGCTGGTCGCTCTGGGCGGCGATCGTGATCCTGTGCCGCGAGATCCTGGTCTCGGGGTTGCGCGAGTACTTGGCCGAGCTGAAGGTCGGCGTGCCGGTGAGCCGGGTCGCCAAGTGGAAGACCGCGGTGCAGCTCGTGGCCCTCGGCGTGCTGATCGCCGGCCCCGCCGGCGAGCGGGTGCTGCCGGGCAACGGCACGCTCGGGCTCGTGCTGCTCTGGCTCGCCGCGGCGCTGACGCTCTACACCGGCTACGACTACATGCGCTCCGGCATCCGCCACGTCATCGACGACGAGAGATGAGCGTTTCTCGATGAAGCTCGTCTATTTCGCCTGGGTCCGCGAGCGGATCGGCCGCCCGGAAGAGACCCTCGACCTGCCGCCCGACGTGGCGACGGTCGCCGACCTCGTCGCATGGCTGAGGAGCCGCGGCGAAGAATACGCCTACGCCTTCGAGACCGACGGCGTGGTCCGCGCCGCCGTCGACCGGGTCCATGCCAAGCCCGGGACCGCGCTCGCCGGCGCGAGCGAGGTGGCGTTCTTCCCGCCGATGACCGGCGGGTGAGGCGGACCGCCGGGGCCCGATCGTCCTCCGCGAGCCTCTGTTCGACTTCCACAACAGTTTTACCCTCCGCGTCATCCCGGGGCCGCGCAGCGGAACCCGGGATCCAGAACCGCGGAGCGTGCAGACTGAGACGGAACGCCGCCAGCCTCTTCCTGAACCATCCGAGGTTCTGGATCCCGGGCTCCGCTGCGCGGCCCCGGGATGACCCTGAGAGGCGTTGGTCGGGGCGCCCATCCGACCCGCCCCCGCATTCAACCGGATATCGGGAGACCCGTGATGCCCCGCCCCCTGCCGCTCCTCGCGCTCCTGGTCTCGTCCCTCGCGGTCCCCGCCGCCTCGGCCGAGCCGGTGAAAGTCGGCGCGTTGCTGGAGCATCGCGGGATGTGCGAGGCCTCCGGCGCGGTGCCGTATCCCCGCGGGAGCTTCGGCGAGCGGTTCCTGGTGGTCGACGACGAATCGACGGTGGTGATGCTCTACCGGGCCGGCGCGAGCGGCGACGCGCTGCCGCTCACCGGCGGCGACCTGGGTCCGCAACTCGGCCTTGGGCCCGACGACCGCAAGGCCGACCTCGAATCCGCGACCTGGCTCGGCTCCGACCTCTACGTGCTCGGCTCGCACAGCCGCCGGCGCGGCGGCAAGCAGAGCCCGGGCCGCGGCCGCCTCGCCGCCGTGACGGTGACGGAATCAGGCGGCACCCCCGCTCTCGCCCCGAAGGGCCGCGCGGTGAAGGGTCTGCCGCAGGCCTTCGCCGCCCTGTCGCCCCTGTTCGCGGCGCGGATCGGCCTCGACGTGCCGGCCCGGGACGACCTCGACCCCAAGCGCAAGGGCTTCAACATCGAGGGGATGGCGCCGCGGCCGGACGGCAAATCCCTCTGGCTCGGCCTGCGCAACCCCCTCGACACCGACGCCAACGCCCTGCTGGTGCCGCTGGAGAACCCGGCCGAGGCGGTGGCCGGCGCCGCCCCGCGCCTCGGCACTCCGGTCGCCCTCGATCTCAAGGGCCGCGGCATCCGGGACATCGCCTACGCGCCGCAGGCCAAGGCCTACTTCATCCTGGCGGGCGGGGCCGGCGGCGGCGGCGAGCCGTTCGACCTCTACCGCTGGTCGGGCGATCCGGCGGACAGGCCCGTGCGGGTCGAGGGCGCCGCGGCGGCCTTCGCGCCGATTCCCGACTTCCAGCCCGAGGCCCTGCTGGTCAGCCCGGCCGGCGACCGGGTCCAGGTGCTGAGCGACGACGGCGAGGCGCTGGGCTCCGACGGCAAGCCGTGCGAGGAGTCGCGGGACGGCAAGCGGTTCCGGAGCCTGACGCTCGACCTGAGGTGAGGCGCACCTCAGGTTCCTAAAGCCGCCACGAACTCCCGCACGTTGTGGCGCATCATGTCGAGATAGGTCGGCGCGGGGCCGCCGGGCTCGGACAGAGCGTCGGAGAAGACCCGGCCGCCCGCCTTCGCGCCGCCCTCGCGGGCGATCTGCTGCATCAGCCGCGGATCGGAGATGTTCTCGAGGAACACCGCCGGGATCTTGTCGCGGTGGACCTGCCGCACGATCGCCGCGACGTCGCGGGCGGTGGCCTCGCTCTGGCTCGACACGCCCTGGGGGGCGAGGAAGCGCAAGCCATAGGCCTTGGCGAAGTACCCGAAGGCGTCGTGGGTGGTGACGATGCGCCGGCGCGCCTCCGGAATGCTAACGATCGCCGTGCGCACCTCCGCGTCGAGGGCGTCGAGCTGCGCGAGGTAGGCCGTCGCGTTGGCCTGGTAGGCCGCCCTGCCCTCGGGATCGACGCTCGCCAGCCCGTCGCGGATATTCGCGATGTAGGTCCGGGTATTGGCGACGTTCTGCCAGGCATGCGGATCGGCGGCATGGGCGTGACCGTGGCCGTCATCCTCCTCCTCGATCGGCACGATGCCCTTCGCGGCGACGACGACCTTGGCCTTGGTGCCGGAGGCCTTGATTAGCCGGTCGATCCAGCCCTCGAAGCCGAGGCCGTTCACCACGACGAGCCGCGCGGCCGCCACGGCCTGGGCGTCCGCCGGGGCCGGCACGAAGCTGTGCGCGTCGCCGTTCGGCCCGACCAGCGTGGTGACGGCGACCCGCGATCCGCCGACCTGCCGCACGAGGTCGCCGAGGATCGAGAACGTCGCCACCACGCGGACGGGCTCCTGTGCTTGCACCGGGGCGATCCAGGCGAGGCCCAGAGCCAGCAGCAGCGTCCCGATTCCCAGCCTGCCCATCACCACAATCCCTCGCTCGACGACGCGCCTCACCTAGGCCGGCGCGAGGGAGATTGCAACATTGTTACATCTCCTGTGGACGAGGGGTCCGCTCTGGGGGACCGGGAGTTAGCCGCGGAGTTAACCTGGATCGAGGACAGGGCAGCGCGACGCGTCCAGGGTCGCGGCCGTCACGCCGTTCCTGCCGCTGCCGCTCGGACGGTGTCACCGGCGGGCCGGACCATCAAGCGCGAGCGGGATGCCCCGGCCCGCTGCTTTCTTCCGGGGCGGTATTGTCCAGCCGCAATGTCCTCCCAAGCGACCCGAGCAGGCATGGGCATGCCGAGCTGATCTTTCAAGCCGCCCTTTCCCGAACGACTGAAGCGGAGCGGAAGGAGATCCGGGATCCAGCATAGGAAGTGCTGCGAAGCGGCTCTGTCTGTTGCAACATTGCAGAAAAGCAGTCGCTTCGCGAGTTCTTGTGCTGGATCCCGGATCTCCTTCCGCTGACGCTGCAGTCGTCCGGGAAAGGGGCGAGCAAAAAATTGAGCCGTTCGGCGTTCAGGACTCGTCGCGAAGTCTTATCGTGATCGGCGGCCCCTTCACCCCGTCGCCCCGAACCCGGTGGCGACGCAGTTGATCGACAGGAGCAGGGCGGATTTCAGCGCCTCGCGCGCCGTCTCGTCGGTCTCGGCGCGGAAGCGGCGCAGGAGGTTCACCTGCTCGCGGCTGATCGGGTCGAGCACCGGCAGCCGCTCGGCGAGGCGGCCGCGATAGAGCGGGAAGCGCTCGGCGAGGGTGCGGTCGCCGCTCACCGCGAGCGCCATCGCGCAGGTAAGCCGATACTCGGCCTCGATCATCGCGAAGACCGTCTCGCGCGCGCCCTCGTCCGGGCACAGGCCGGCGAAGTCGCGGGCGAGGCTGAGATCGACGGTGAGGAGGGTCTTCTCGACCTCGTCCATGATCAGGCGGAAGAGCGGCGACTCCGAAAACATCCGCCGCAGCAGCGCCCGGCCGGCCTCGCCGCGCACGTCGAGGAGGCTCTTCAACCCGCTGCCGACCCCGTACCAGCCGGTGATGCCGTGCCGGTTCTGGCTCCAGGCGAAGACCCACGGGATCGCCCGCAGGTCGGCGAGGCTGCGGGCGCCGAAGCGGCGGGCCGGGCGCGAGCCGATATTGAGGAGCGCGATCTCGTCGAGCGGGCTCGCGGCGCCGAAATAGGTCACGAGGTCCGGGTGGGTCAGGAGCCGGGCATAGGCCGCCCGCGAAGCCCCCGACAGCGCCTCCATCGCGTCGTCGAATTCCGGGTTCGCCGCAGGCGTTCCGGGGGCTGCGCCGTCGAGGGCGTGGGCGAGGACCGCGGAGGCCAGAAGCTCCATCTGGTAGGCGGCGGTGCCGCGGTTGGCATACTTGAACGACACCACCTCGCCCTGCTCGGTGGTGCGGAACCGGCCGCGGATCGAGCCCGGCGGCTGGGCGGCGATGGCCCGGGCGGTCGGCGCGCCGCCGCGGCTGACCGAGCCGCCGCGGCCGTGGAAGAACGCGATGCCGATCCCCGCCTGCTCGCCGACCTGGGTCAGGAGCCGTTGCGCCTTCGCCAGCTCCCAGTTCGAGGCGACGAAGCCGCCGTCCTTGTTCGAATCCGAGTAGCCGATCATCACCTCCTGCACCCCGCCCTGCTGGCGAGCGGAGCGGCGCACCACCGGCACCTTGAGCAGCGCCCGCATGATCGCCGGCGCGGCGCGCAGGTCGTCGATGGTCTCGAACAGGGGCACGATCGGCAGCGGGCAGATCTCGGTGCCGGCCGCGTCGAGGAACACGCCGGCGGTCTTCGCCAGCAGGTAGACGCCCAGGATGTCGGGCACCGAATGGGTCATCGACAGGACGAAGGCGCCGAACGCCTCGCGGTCGAGGCTGCCGCGCATCTCGGCCACCAGCCGGAAGGTGGCGAGCGTCTCCCGCGCCTCCTCGGGCAGGCCGGAGAGGTCGGGCGGGCCGTTAAGGGGACGGGCGAGCTCGGCCTCCAGCCATTGCATCCAGGAAGGGGCGTCGACGTCCGGCGGTTCGCCCTCATGAGTCCGGTGCCACAGCGCCTGGAGCGCCCGGGTGGTGCGGGTGGTGTTCTCGCGGATGTCGAGCCGCACGGTCGAGAAGCGGAAGATCTCGACCATCCGGCGCACCGGCCGCACCCGGTTGGCGGCGAGCGACGGGCAGCCCGCGGCTGTCAGGCCCCCCTCCAGGGCGCGCAGGTCGGCGATCAGCGCGTCGGCGTCGGCGTAGCCGGGACCCGTGGGTTCTGACCCATTCTCCTCCAGCCCGCCCATCGTCGCGGCGAGGCGTCGGCTCAGGCAGGTCAGGAAATGGCGGTAGGGCTCGCCCGGGTTGCGTTGCGCGATTTGCCCCCCGTCCGGCTGGGCCGCCAGCTGGTCGGCGAGCGCGGCCGCGAAGCCGTCGGTGACCGGCAGGGCGCGGGCGCTGACCGAGAGGCTGCGGGCGAGCCCGTCGACGCGATCGCGGTAGCGCCGGAGGCTGGCGAGCGCGTTCTGCCGGAGCGTCCGCCGCGTCACCTCGGCAGTGACGAAGGGATTGCCGTCGCGGTCGCCGCCGATCCAGGAGCCGAACTGGAAGAAGGCCGGCACCTCGAACCTGGCGCCCGGATAGGCGCTCTCCAGCGCCTCCTCGAGCGAGGCCAGGGTCTCGGGCAGCATCTCGAACAGGGTCTCGTCGAAGAAGTGCAGCCCCCAGGCCACCTCCCGGTCGACGGTCGGCTTCTCGAGATGCAGTTCCCCGGTCATCCAGACCAGCTCGATCTCGTCGCGCAGATCGTCCATGAGGGCCTGGCGCTCGCGCTCGGTCCAGCGCGGCATCTCCAGTTCCTTCAGGATCAGGTAGATCCGCCGGAACTTCTCCAGCACCGTGACCCGCTTGGCCTCGGTCGGGTGCGCCGTCAGGGTCGGGCGGACGCGCAGCGACGCCAACAGCGCGTGGACGGTCTCCGCCGGCACGCCGCGCGCGGCGGCGCGGGCGAGGACGGCGCTGAACGAGTTCTTCAGCCGGTCGCGCCCAGCCTCGCGCTCGACGTGGCGGCGCCGGCGCATGGCGGTGTTCTGCTCGGCGATGGCGATCAGCTGGAACCAGATGCCCCGGACCTGCAGCGCCCGGGCGGTCAGTTCCGGCGACAGGCCGGCGATGTCCGCCTGCCCGCGCAACACCGCCTCCAGCTCCGGCTGGTGGCGCCGGCAGACATCGACCAGCGAGCGGAACAGCACGTCGAGGGCGACCCGGTCGTCGGTGCCGGTGATGAGCGGCGGGACGAAGGGGGATTCGGCGATGGGGGCGTGGATCATCGGG
>NZ_JBEXZS010000020.1:0-1745 GCF_040593685.1 Methylobacterium sp. EM32
TGGGATTGCCCCGTTTCTGATACTGCTGACGAATCCATCGGTCTGGTTAGCTCGTTGATGTGGCAGCGCAATCCGATGCTCGCGGAGGCTCGTCATGTCGCTGCAGCCAAGCTCACCCGCCGAGGTTCCCAGCCAGACCGCCGTCGCAGCGCGGGCCGCGTTCCCGCGGGGCAATGCCTACCTGCGGCTAAGGGATGAACTCGGCACCGTGTTCACCGACGCGCAGGTCACGGCGTTGTTCTCCGCCCGCGGCCGTCCGGCCGAAGCGCCCTGGCGGCTGGCTCTCGTCACCGTGCTGCAGTTTGCCGAGAACCTCTCGGATCGCCGCGCGGCCGAGGCGGCGCGTGGCCGCATCAACTGGAAGTACCTGTTGGGCCTTGATCTCACCGACCCGGGCTTCGACGCCTCGGTGCTCGGCGAGTTTCGCTCTCGCCTCGTGGCCGGCCACGCCGAGACGCTCCTGCTCGACACGCTCCTGGCCCTGTGCCGAGAGCGCCGGCTCCTGGTGGCGCGAGGCCGTCAGCGCACCGACAGCACGCATGTCCTGGGCGCCGTGCGCAGCCTCAACCGCCTCGGCTGCGCCACCGAGACCCTGCGTGCCGCGCTCAATGCCCTCGCCGTCGCAGCTCCCGAGTGGCCGCGCGCCCACGCCGAGGAGAGCTGGGGCGAGCGTTACGCCAAACCCACCGACGATCTGTACGTCCCGCAGGGCGAGGCAGCCCGTCGCGCTCATGCCGAACAGATCGGCCGCGACGGACACGCGCTCCTGGCGGCCGTGTTCTCGCCCGACGCACCGGCCTGGCTGCGCGAGATCCCGGCCGTGATCCTGCTCGGCCGGGTTTGGTTGCAGAACTTCCAGATCGTCTCGCTCGATGACGAGACTGGCAAGAAAAACGACGTGGATCATACAAAGCTGCAGACCGCGCGAGGTGTTTGGCGAACCTCATCGGAAGGCATTCAGCCCTCACTGCTGATGATCGCCTCACCCTACGATCCAGAGACCCACTACGCTAAGAAACGCTCGACGACGTGGATCGGCTACAAGGTCCACCTCACCGAGACCTGCGACGCGGATCGCCCCCGCCTGATCACTCACGTGGCGACCACGCTGGCCCCGATCGCCGACCGCGACGCACTCGGGTCGATCCATGCGGACCTGGCAGCCCACGATCTCCTCCCCAACACGCACCTGGTCGATGCTGGCTACGTCGATGCCGACCTGTTGCTCGCCAGTACACGCGATCACGCCGTGACGCTGCTCGGGCCGAGCCCGCAGGATACGCAGTGGCCCCAATCACAACCTGAGTCGCACGGTGATGCGCATCCGCTTCTCCAGTTCGGACTGCAAACCTTGCGCACTGAAGCAGCACTGTACGCGCTCCCCGCGCCGGTTGCTCACGCCGCGTCGGCGCGAGGAACACGCTGCGCTGGAGGCGGCACGCGCGCGAGAGGTCGACGGGGCCTTCGCCGAGCAGTACCGCTGGCGGGCGGGCATCGAAGGGACGCTGTCGCTGGGCGTGCGGGCCCTGCATCTGCGACGGGCCCGCTACCTCGGGCCGGCCAAGGTCCACCTCCAGCATGTGCTGACCGCTGCCGCCCTCAACATCGGCCGAATCGCCGATTGGCTGGCGGGTAAGACCGTCGCGCCGACCCGCCGATCACCCTTCGCTCGCCTCATCAGTCAAGCTGTCTGAGCCGCTGCATTCGCCAGCAGTATCAGAAACGGGGCAATCCCAATCCCAGAT
>NZ_JBEXZS010000247.1:0-13415 GCF_040593685.1 Methylobacterium sp. EM32
TCGACCTGGCGTATCTGTGCTGCCTGCCGAACATGACGGTGATGGCGGCCTCGGACGAGGCCGAGCTGGTGCACATGGTGGCGACCGCCCACGCGCACGATTCGGGTCCGATCGCGTTCCGCTATCCCCGCGGCGAGGGCGTCGGCGTCGAATTGCCGGAGACGGGCGAGGTGCTGCCGATCGGCAAGGGCCGGGTGATCCGGCGGCCGGAGGGCGCGCGGGTGGCGTTGCTGAGCCTCGGCACGCGCCTGGCGGAAGCGCTGAAGGCGGCGGAGCGTCTGGAAGCGGCGGGGATCGCCGTGACGGTGGCGGATGCGCGGTTCGCCAAGCCGCTCGACGAGGCGCTGATCCTGGACCTGGCGGCGAGCCACGAGGTTCTGGTGACCCTGGAAGAGGGGTCGGTGGGCGGCTTCGGGGCGATGGTGCTGCACCTGTTGTCGTCGCGCGGTGCGCTGGACGAGGGCAAGGTTCGGGTGCGGACGCTGACGCTGCCGGACACCTACCAGGAGCACGACACGCCGGACCGGATGTACGCGGAGGCCGGGCTCGACGCGGCCGCGATCGTCAAGGTCGTCGAGGCGACCCTGCCGGCGCGCGGAGCCGCGGCCGAGCGGGGCGGGCGCCTGCGCCTCGCCTGAGGCACCTCGCCGGGCGGGATGATCCCGGTATCAGGATGCTGATGCGCGGGCGGCACGCCCGCCCGCGATCGATTGCCCGTGCCTTGCGGGCATGTCGCCGGGCTGGCAGAAGCGGCCCGGCTTCCCGATTTGTCACTGCCGGAGACCGGGCCCACCGCCCGAGCCGCCGAGAAGGAACGCATGACCGAGGCCCAAAACCGCACCGCGCCCGGCCGCACCCCGTCCGGCCCCGGATTCGAGCCCGGCCCGGTGCTGATCACCGGTGCCAGCGGCTTCCTCGGTCCGGCGCTGGTCGACGTGTTCCGGGCTGCAGGCTTCCTGGTGCGGGTGCTGGTGCGCGCGACGAGCCCGCGCACCAACCTGACCTGGCCCGACGTCGAGATCGTCGAGGGCGACATGCGCGACCCCGAGGCGGCGGCGGCCGGCATGCGCGGCATGCGCTACCTCGTCCACGCCGCGGCGGATTACCGGCTCTGGGCGCCGGACCCGGAAGAGATCGTGCGTACCAACCGCGACGGCACAAGGGCCCTGATGCGGGCGGCGCTGGATGCCGGCGTCGAGCGGGTGGTCTACACGTCGAGCGTCGCCACCATCAAGCCGCACGATGACGGCACCCCCGCCGACGAGACCCGGCCGCTGACGCCCGAGACCGCCATCGGCGCCTACAAGCGCAGCAAGGTGGTGGCCGAGCGGGTGGTCGAGGACATGGTGGCCCGCGAGGGCCTGCCGGCGGTGATCGTCAATCCCTCGACCCCGATCGGCCCGCGCGACGTCAAGCCGACCCCGACCGGGCGGATCATCGTCGAGGCGGCCAACGGCAAGATGCCGGCCTTCGTCGATACGGGCCTGAACCTCGTCCATGTCGACGACGTGGCGAAGGGCCATCTGCTGGCCCTGCACAGGGGCCGCATCGGCGAGCGCTACATCTTAGGCGGAGAGGACGTGCTCCTGTCGCGCATGCTCGCCGACATCGCCGGCCTCGTCGGGCGAAAGCCCCCGACCGTGCGGCTGCCGCGGGCGGCGGTCTATCCGGTGGCCTTCGTGTCCGAGCTCGCCGCGCGCGTCACCGGCAAGGCGCCGCTCGCGACCATCGACGGCATCCGGATGTCGCGCTACCGCATGTTCTTCTCCGACGCCAAGGCGCGGGCCGAGCTCGGCTACGCGGCCCGGCCCTACCGCGACGGCCTGTCCGATGCCGTCGCCTGGTTCCGTCAGGCTGGATACATCCGATGACCACCGCCACCGAGGCGCGCTCCGGCAAGGGGCACCGCGACGAGAATTTTCCGGTCGCCTCGCACCTGATCCATCCGCGCCACCGCGGCCCGATCCTCGACTTCTACTACTTCGTCCGGGCCGGCGACGACGTCGCCGACAATGCCGGCCTGTCGCCGGAGCGGAAGGTCGCGCTCCTCGACGGCCTCGCCGACGCGCTGACCGGACAGGGCCCCGACGATCCGGAGGCCGCGCCCCTGCGCCGCGCGCTCGCCGAGCGCGGATTGCCGCCGCGCCACGCGCTGGAACTGCTCGACGCGTTCCGGATGGACGCGCACAAATCGCGCTACGAGACCTGGGACGAGCTCGCGCATTACTGCCGCTACTCGGCGGTGCCGGTCGGCCGCTTCGTCCTCGACGTGCACGGCGAGGATCCGGGCCGCACCTGGCCGACCTCCGATGCGATCTGTACCGCGCTCCAGGTGATCAACCACCTGCAGGATTGCGGCAAGGATTTTCGCAACGTCGACCGGGTCTACCTGCCGCGGGAGATCCTGGAGAAGCACGGCGCCCGCATCGAGGATCTGGGGGCCGAACGCGCCACCCCGGCTTTGCGCGCCGTGATCCGGGAGCTGGCGCAACGCTGCCTCGACCTCCTCGAGGAGGGCGGGCCCCTGCCCGACCTGATCGACGACACGCGCCTCGCCATGGAGATCGCGGCGATCCACCGCCTCGCGGTGCTGCTCGCCCGCGGCCTGCTGGTCCGCGATCCCCTTAGCGAGAAGGTCCATCACGGCAAGGCCGCCTTCGCGCTGACGGCGCTCGGTGCCGCCGCCTCTGCCCTCGCCCGGCGGCCGTTCCGCCGCCGCCTCCATCCGGCCCTGCGGGGAGCCCGTCCGTGACCGCCCTCGCCTCCCAGCCCGCCTCGCCGGTCGAGGCCTCGACCGAGGCCCCGGCCCTGCCGGCCGCCGGCTCGTCGTTCTACACCGCCATGCGGCTGCTGCCGGCCGAGCAGCGCGACGCGATGTACGCGGTCTACGCCTTCTGCCGCGCCGTCGACGACGTCGCGGATGATGGGGGCGCCCGCGAGGTGCGCGCGGCCGAGCTCGACCGCTGGCGCGCCGACATCGACGCGCTCTATGCCGGCCGTCCGGTCCCGCGCACGCAACCCCTCGTCGGGCCGGTGCGCCAGTTCGGCCTCCGGCGCGAGGATTTCCAGGCGGTGATCGACGGCATGGCGATGGACGCCGAGGCCGACATCGTCGCCCCCGATTCCGCGACCCTCGACCTCTATTGCGATCGCGTCGCCAGCGCCGTCGGCCGCCTCTCGGTGCGGATCTTCGGCCTGCCCGAGGAGCCGGGCATCAAGCTCGCCCACCATCTCGGCCGGGCGCTGCAGCTCACCAACATCCTGCGCGACATCGACGAGGATGCCGAGCGCGGCCGGCTCTACCTGCCCGCCGAGCCGCTGGCGGCGATCGGGCTGCCGAACCCCACCCCGGAGACGGCGCTCGCGCATCCGCGCCTCGCGGAGGTCTGCGCCCGGCTCCTCGACGAGGCGCAGGCGCATTACGATGCATCCTGGGCGATCATGAACCGCGAATCCCGGAAGGCCACCAAGGCGCCGCGGATCATGGGCGCGGCCTATCACCTGATCCTCGTCGGCCTGCGCAAGCGCGGCTGGGCGGCGCCCCGCGCGCGGGTGAAGCCCGGCAAGCTCGCGCTGATCGGCGTCCTCCTGCGTCAGGCGATCGTCTGATGGGTACGGTTCATGTCCTCGGCGCCGGTCTCGCCGGCCTGTCGGCCGCCCTGCGCCTCGCCAAGGCGGGCCGGCGCGTCGTGGTGCACGAGGCGGCCAAGCAGGCCGGCGGGCGCTGCCGCTCCTATTTCGATCCGGCCCTCGGCCTGACGATCGACAACGGCAACCACCTGCTCCTGTCGGGCAACCGCGACGCCCTCGACTTCCTGAAACTGGCCGGCGCGCCCGAGGGCGTGCTCGCCGGGCCGGACGAGGCCGCCTTCGCCTTCGCCGACCTCGCTACGGGCGAGCGCTGGACCTTGAGGCCGAATGCCGGGCGCCTGCCCTGGTGGGTGCTCGACGCCCGCCGCCGGGTGCCGGGCAGCCGCGCCCGCGACTACCTCGCGCCCTTGGGCATCTTCCGCGGCGCGACGAAGGCCGCGACGATCGGCGAGAGCATGGCCTGCGAGGGCTTGCTCTGGGACCGGCTCTGGCGCCCGGTGCTGCTCGCCGCCCTCAACACCGAGCCGCAGGAGAGCGACGCCGGCCTCGCCGCCACCATCCTGCGCGAGACGCTCGGCGCCGGCGGCAAGGCCTGCCGCCCGCTGGTTGCCGTCGAGGGCCTGTCGGCGGCCTTCGTCGATCCGGCCCTCAAGGCCCTCGCCGAGGCCGGTGCCGAGATGCGCTTCGGCCGCCGCCTGCGCGGGCTCGGGCTTGAGGGCGGGCGCGTGACCCGGCTCGACTTCTCCGACGGGCCGGAGGAACTCGGCCCCGACGATGCGGCGGTCCTGGCCCTGCCGCCCTGGGTCGCCGCCGATCTGATGCCGGGTTTGGATACCCCGCAAAGCCACCGCTCGATCGTCAACGCCCATTTTGCGCTTGCCCCGAAGCCGGGAGCGCCGCTGCTGCTCGGCGTCGTCGGCGGCGTCACCGAGTGGCTGTTCTCCTATCCCGACCGGCTCTCGGTGACGATCAGCGGCGCCGACCGCCTGCTCGACGTGCCGCGCGAGGAGCTTGCCCGGACGATCTGGGACGAGGTCTCGCGGCTCTCAGGGTTCTCCGGCGAGCCGCTGCCGCGCTGGCAGATCGTCAAGGAGAAGCGCGCCACCTTCGCGGCGACGCCGGCGGAAGCCGCGCGCCGGCCCGGTGCGCGCACGCACATCGCCAACCTGGCCTTGGCAGGAGACTGGACCGCGACCGGGCTGCCCTCGACCATCGAGGGGGCGATCCGCTCCGGGGCGACGGCGGCGCAGGTTCTGACAAGTGCCGGCACCAGTGCTCGCACCCGCAGCAACGCTGCGTTGCGCGGAGCCGCTTGACGTCGGGGCCGGCTTCGAGGAACAGCGTAGGCGTGCGCGGCGTTTTGTGCGCTGCGAAAATCTATCGGGATGGCATCATGGGCGGCGGGGCGGAGCCGCCCTCGCACGAGGAAGGCAGAGACACCGTGGGCAAGGTCGAGACGCTGCAACGCAAGAGTACGCAGGACATCACCCTCGACGAGGTCGAGCGGCGGGTGTCGGCCGCGTCCCGGGCGCTGACGCAACTGGCGCATGCCGACGGCCACTGGTGCTTCGAGCTCGAGGCGGACGCCACCATCCCGTCCGAGTACATCCTCTACCACCACTTCCGCGCCTCGATTCCGCCGCGGGAGTTGGAGGAGAAGATCGCCGTCTACCTGCGCCGGACGCAGAGCCCGCTGCATCACGGCTGGGCCCTGGTGCACGAGGGGCCGCTCGACATGAGCGCCAGCGTCAAGGCGTATTTCGCGCTGAAGATGATCGGCGATCCCGTCGACGCGCCGCACAT
The DNA here is from genome assembly GCF_040593685.1 of Methylobacterium sp. EM32. Taxonomy (NCBI): domain Bacteria; kingdom Pseudomonadati; phylum Pseudomonadota; class Alphaproteobacteria; order Hyphomicrobiales; family Methylobacteriaceae; genus Methylobacterium; species Methylobacterium sp. EM32. The sequence goes on from NZ_JBEXZS010000247.1 coordinate 5,395, forward strand.
GCGCCGGGCCCGGGAGGCGATCCTGCAGCGCGGCGGCGCGGCGCACGCCAACGTCTTCACCCGCACCCTGCTCGCCCTCTATGGCGAGGTGCCGTGGAGCGCCGTGCCGGTGATGCCGGTCGAGGTGATGCTGCTGCCGCGGTGGTTCCCGTTCCACCTCGACAAGGTGTCGTACTGGGCCCGCACCGTGATGGTGCCGCTCTTCATCCTGCAGATGAAGAAGCCGCGGGCGAAGAACCCGCGCGGGATCGGCGTGCGCGAGCTGTTCACCCAGGATCCGGAGCGGATCCGGCGCTGGCCCTCCGGCGCCCAGGAATCCTCGCCCTGGCGCCCGGTCTTCGCGGTCATCGACGACATCCTGCGGGTGGTCGAGCCCCTGTTTCCGGCCGGGCCCCGCGCCAAGGCGGTCGACAAGGCGGTGGCCTTCGTCAGCGAGCGGCTGAACGGCGAGGACGGCCTGGGCGCCATCTTCCCGGCCATCGCCAACTCGGTGCTGATGTACGAGGCGCTGGGCTATCCGGAGGACCATCCCCTGGTGGTCACGGCGCGCTCGGCGGTCGAGAAGCTCGTCACCGTCAAGGAGCACGAGGCCTACGTCCAGCCCTGCCTGTCGCCGGTCTGGGACACGGCGCTCGCCGCCCACGCCCTGATGGAGGCCGGCGGGCCGGAGAACGAGCGCCAGGCCCGCGCCGCCCTCGAATGGCTGAAGCCCCTCCAGGTGCTCGACATCAAGGGCGACTGGGCGGCCCGCAAGCCGGACGTGCGCCCGGGTGGCTGGGCGTTCCAGTACAACAACCCGCACTATCCCGACCTCGACGACACCGCCGTGGTGGCGATGGCGATGGACCGGGCCCAGACCCGTCTCGGCCCCGGCGAGGGCGGCTCGGACTACACCCACTCGATCGCCCGCGCCCGCGAGTGGATCGAGGGCCTGCAGAGCCGCGATGGCGGCTTCGCGGCGTTCGACGCCGACAACACCTACCACTACCTGAACTACATCCCCTTCTCCGACCACGGCGCGCTGCTCGACCCGCCGACCGCCGACGTCACCGCCCGCTGCATCTCGATGCTGGCGCAGCTCGGCGAGACCAAGCAGACGAGCCCCGTCCTGGCGCGGGCCGTCGACTATCTCCTGGCCGACCAGGAGGAGGACGGCAGCTGGTACGGCCGCTGGGGCATGAACTACATCTACGGGACGTGGTCGGCGCTGTGCGCGCTCAACGCCGCCGGCCAGGACCCGGCCTCGGCGCCGATGCGCAAGGCGGTGGAGTGGCTGGTCGCGATCCAGAACCCCGACGGCGGCTGGGGCGAGGACGCGGCGAGCTACAAGCTCGAATACCGCGGCTACGAGCGCGCCGGCAGCACCGCCTCGCAGACCGCCTGGGCGCTGATCGCCCTGATGGCGGCGGGCGAGGCCGACCACCCGGCGGTGGCCCGCGGCATCAACTACCTCGCCCGCACGCAAGGGGCGGACGGGCTGTGGGGCGAGGAGTTCTATACCGGCACCGGCTTCCCGCGGGTGTTCTATCTGCGCTATCACGGCTACGCGAAGTTCTTCCCGCTCTGGGCGCTGGCGCGCTACCGCAATCTCCAGCGGGGCAACAGCCGCAAGGTCGCGGTGGGGATGTAGCGGGGCGCGGCGCAACCGCGCCCGCCCGGAACGACCGCCCGGGCTCGGGCATTCCCCGGGCCGGGAGCCGCGCGATGACCCTGTACAGCTATCACATCTCCCATGAGCAGTGCCCGCCCCGGGCGCTGCTCGGGCTCGCCCAGCGGGCCGAGCAGGCCGGCTTCGACGGGGCCTTCTCCTCCGACCACCTCCAGCCCTGGTCGCCGAGCCAGGGCGAATCCGGCTTCGCCTGGGCCTGGCTCGGCGCCGCCCTGCAGGCGACGGAGCGCCTGACCTTCGGGATCATCTCGGTGCCGGGGGGCTGGCGCTACCATCCCGTCGTGCTCGCCCAGGCCGTGGCGACCCTCGGGCAGATGTTCCCCGGCCGGGTGCCGTGGGTGGCGCTCGGCAGCGGCCAGGCGATGAACGAGCGCGCCACCGGCGGGCCCTGGCCCGACAAGGCCGAGCGCAATGCCCGCCTGCGCGAGGGCGCCGAGATCATGCGGGCGCTGCTGGCCGGCGAGACCGTGACGCAGCGCGGCCGCCTGACGGCGGTCGACGCCAAGGTGTGGTCGCTGCCCGAGACACCGACCCGCCTCGTGGGGGCCGCCACCAGCGTCGAGACCGCTGCGTGGCTCGGCACCTGGGCCGACGGGCTCCTCACCGTCGGGACGAGCCCGGAGGTGCTGGGGCCGATCGTCGACGCCTTCCGCGAGAGCGGCGGCGCCGACAAGCCGGTCTTCCTCAAGATGGACCTGAGCTACGCCCCCGATCCGGCCGAGGCCCTGCGCCAGGCCCATGCCGAGTGGCGCTTCAACGCCCTGCCGGCCTCGGTCGCCTGGGAACTGCCCCGCCCGGCCGATTTCGAGGCCGCCGCCCGCTACCTGCGGCCCGAGGACATGCACGAGGCGGTGCTGATCTCGCACGACCTGCCGGCCCTGACCGAGCGCATCGCCGCCTGCGCGGCGCTCGGCTTCGACTCGATCGACCTGCACCAGGTCGGCGGCAACCAGGCGGCTTTCATCGACGCCTTCGGCGAGCGGGTGCTGCCGGTGCTCCACGGCCGCAAGGCCCCGGTGATCGAGTTCGACCCGTTCGGGCGCAAGCCGGCGGCGCGGGCCGGATAGACCGTTCGGCCCCTGAACGCGAAAAGGCGCCCGACCGGCCGGTCGGGCGCCCTTCGTCGGTACGATTTGGATCAGTAGCCGTAATAGAAGCGGCGCGGGCCGTAATACGGGCGGCGCCAGTACGGCCGCGGGCCGTAATAGTAGGGGCGCGGGCCGTAGAACGGCCGCGGCCCGTAGAACGGGCGGCAGATGCCGAAGCGGTTCGGGAAGAAGCCCGGGCCGCAGCCGCCGGCCACCTTCGTCACGCCGGTCTCCGGCGCGAGCGCGCCCGCCGCGCCGAGGCCGATCGGGGCGGCCTGCGCGGTCGACGCGAGACCCAGGCTACCGATCAGGCCGCCCGCGACGAGGGCGGCCATCCCGAGCACCTTGACGTGCATCATCGTAGGATCTCTCCTTGGGATGTGAGGGGCGGCCGTGCGGACCGCCCTGCCCCTCCAGGAAAGAACTAACGACCTGAATGCACGATGAGCGCGCCGGGTCGGCTTTCGCTCGCCGCGGATGCGGCTCCTGTGATTTCCGATCGATCGCTTCGGGCGATCCTGCCGGATCGCTTCGCGATGCAGAAATCGGCTTCGCTCAAGCGTGTGAAGCCTCCGGCTTCACCGCGCGGGCTGGTGACACGATGTCCGGAAGAATCTTCCGGACATCGTGTCAGCGCCGCTTTCGGGCGGGCCTGGGCGTCTCCGGCGCCGGCCCGGAGATCACCGGGTCGGAAGCGGCTCGCATCGCCGCGCCGCGCCCGCGACCGCGCCGGCTCTGGCCGAGGCCGGAATTCTTGGCGAGCTCGGAGCGCTGGGCGGCGTAGTTGGCGGCGACCATCGGGTAGTCCGGCGGCAGGCCCCATTTCTGGCGGTAGGCTTCGGGGGTGAGCCCGCGGCCGGCCAGGTGACGCTTCAGCGTCTTGTAGGGCTTGCCGTCCTCCAGGCTGATGATGTGGTCGGGGGTGACCGTCCGGCGGATCGGGACCGGCGGCGTCGCCCGCTCGGGTTCCGGCGCCGGCGCGGCGCCGAGCTGGCTCAGCGACGTGTGGACCGCCGCGATCAGCCCCGGCACGTCCGCTGCCGGAACGGAGTTGTTCGCCACATAAGCCGACACGACGTCGGCGGCGAGCTCGATCAGATCGAGCGACCGGGTGGAGTCATCGTTGGTCATGGCGCACCAGATCGAAGTGACTGGCTCAAGAGGGCACGTGTTGTCGAGGGCGTCAACCACAGGTGATATGCGTAACAACAGATTTCGTCAGTTAGGATACGAAATAGAAAAAGTATCGCACGCGATTGGTGGGTTGGACCCGTCGCGCGCCGGAGGCCGTCCGGCCCGGGCGGCAGCGGGGCCACACCCGTCGGGATATCGTGCTAGCCCGTTGGTCCTGACGGTTTTTTCATGGACCGTGGTTTCCCCTCGTCGGGGAAATGCCCTAGCTGTTGCTGCATTGCGCCATCCGGCGCCCCGTTCCTGTCAGCAGGATCCGCAAGACCTCCCATGACCGACAAGAACCGCCGCTTCCTGGTCGCCGGCACTGCCGCCGGCCTCGCCTCGACGCTGTTGGCGGGCGCGCGCCCCGCCTTCGCCTGGACGGACCAGGATTTCGCCCCGGTCCGGCGCCGGCGCTCTCGCGATCCCGTCCCGGCGGAGGACGGCACGTTCTACGACACGCGGGGACAGGATCCGCGCGGTCAGGCCGCGGACCCGTACTACGGGGGCGAGCCCGCTCCCGCCCAGGCGCCGGAGGAGGATTCGTTCTGGGGCGGCGGCCGGCGCGCCGCGGAGCCGCAGCCGCTGCCGGGCACGGCCGATCCGAGTCCGACCGTCGTCGTCGATGACGGGCCGATCGACTACGCCCGCGCCTACGCGGCACTCGACACCGAGCCGTTCCCGGTCCAGGCCTTCCGCTGGCGCCGGGCCAACCCGTCCTTCCTGCGCCAGGAGGTCGCTTATGGCGGCCGCTACGCGCCCGGCACGATCGTGGTCGATCCGCGGGCGCACCACCTCTACCTGATCCAGGAGGGCGGCCGGGCCCGCCGCTACGGCGTCGGCGTCGGCCGCCAGGGTTTCGCCTGGAACGGGGCGGCCACCATCAACTCCAAGCAGGCCTGGCCGGACTGGTACCCGCCCAAGGAGATGATCGCCCGCCAGCCGGCGCTCGCCCGCAGCGTGTCCAAGCTGCAGAGCGGGCTCGGCGTGCCGGGCGGCCCGCGCAACCCGCTCGGCGCCCGCGCCCTCTACCTGTGGCAGAACAACAAGGACACGCTGTTCCGCATCCACGGCACCACCGAGCCGGAGAGTATCGGCCGCAGCGTCTCCTCGGGCTGCATCCGGATGATCAACCAGGACGCGATCGACCTCTACGCCCGCGTGCCGGTCGGCGCGCAGGTGATCGTGCTGGGCTGACGGCCCCGGCCGGATCAGGGCCGCCGCAGCGCCGGGGCTCCCCCGGCCGCTCCCGGTGGCAGGCCGGCCCCCTCTTCCGCGCGGTCGACCGCCCGCAGCACCAGCCGCCGCAGGGCCTCGGCGTCGCGGGCGGCCTCCCCGACGAGGGCCCGCACCTCCGGCTCGGGCGCCGACAGGATCTCGGCCTCGAGCGCCTCGGTGAGGCGGTCGAGCGCGAGGTCGGGTCGCCACTGGGTCATCGCGGGCCTCCCTCGGAATCGAGCCGCAGCAGCGCGCGGCGCAGGCGCTTGCGGGCGCTGTCGTAGTCGGTCTGGGACAGGCCGTGCCGGGCGCGGATCTCGGCGGCCGCGCGGCCCTGGCCGAGCCCCTCGATGATCCGCAGCACCGTCGCGTCGCCGGAGAACAGCGCCACGATCGCGCCGAGCGCCTGCGCGGCGGCGACCGCCCGCTCGGGATCGGGGCCCTCGCCGTCCGCCGCGTCCGTCTCCTGCCAGGCCCGTTCCCGGGCCTGCCGGCGCCGGAGGTCGTGCTCGATCGAGCGCATGCAGCCGGCCAGGAAGACCAGGACCGGGACCCCCGGCGGCCAGAGCCGCGTGCCGTCGAGCGCCCGCACGATCGCCTCGTGCAGGATGTCCGACCAGTCGATGCCGGGGAGCCGGCGCGCCCGCAGCCGGGCGAGCGCCCGCAGGCGCGCGAGATCGACCGTCGACAGGCTGCGGATCGCTCCCGCGACGTCGCGCTGGTCCGCCTCATCCGTCTCCATCGTCGCCCTGCCCTACGCCTCCCTGCCCCGAGCCTCCTGCGTCATGCGCAGGGCCGAGCCGGAGGCGGACAGGCGAAAACAAAAAATTTCGGCCGGTCCGCGTCCTGGGCGCTCGTGTGCCTCCTCCTCGTGGCCGCGCACCGGCGGCCCGAGAGCGCAGATCGGGAGCAGGCATCATGACACGGGACGCGCGAACCGCCCTCGCACGGCACATCTACGCCCGGCACATCGCCCACGCGGCGGCGCCGGACGAGGCCGGGATGCGGAACGCCCTGGAGACGGCCCTGGAGACGATCCCCCGCGAGCGCTTCCTGCCGCCCGGACCCTGGCACCTGGCCCGGCTGTCCGGCGGCTACGTCCGGACGCCGGACGACGACCCGGTCTACCTCTATCAGGACGTGCCCGTGGCGATCCGGCCGGAGCGGCACCTCAACAACGGGCAGCCCTCCTTCCTCGTCGGCCTGATCGCCCGGGGGCGGCCGGAGCGCGGCATGCAGGTGGTGCATGTCGGCACGGGGACCGGGTACTACACCGCCCTGCTGGCCCGCCTCGCCGGCGAGCAGGGCCGGGTGCTCGGCATCGAGCATGATCCCGACCTCGCGGCCCTCGCCGCCGACGCGCTGGCCGGGCTGCCGCAGGTCCGCATCGCCGCGGGTGATGGCGCCGCCATGACGCTGCCCCCGGCCGACCTCGTCCTCGTCAATGCCGGCGCGGCCCGACCCGCTGAATCCTGGCTCGACGCGCTGACGATCGGCGGGCGGCTGATCCTGCCCCTCACCGCCGGACCACGGCCCGGGACGCCGATCACCCGGGGGGCCGTCTTCCTGATCGAGCGTCGCGACGAGAGGGCCTACGCGGCGCGCTGCCTCTCCCCGACCCTGATCTATCCGTGTGCCGGCGCCCGCGACCCGGAGGCCGAGCATGCCCTGGCGCGCGCGCTGGCGGCCGGCGGCCACGACGACGTCCGGATGCTCCACCGCACGGATGCCCTCCCGGACGACCGATGCTGGCTGCGCGGTCCGGGCTGGTGCCTCGCCTATGGCTGAGAGCATCCTGACGACGCTTCGGGAGCCGGGCCGCGCCCTATGCCGGCGGCCGGACCTTGGGACTCGGGACCGCATCCGCGGTCGCCGGGTCGGCCAGGATCGCCTGGACGCTCGGCACCGTCGCCGCGGAGGCGACGAGGCCGGCATTGCGCCGCACGTAGAGGCCCCAACCGGTGACGAGGAGCGTGACCAGCGCGCCGGTCAGCGTGGTGGCCGTGTCGGCGTCGATCCAGCCGCGCCCGACGGCGATGCCGCCGCCGAACTGCAGTAGGGTGCGCAGCAGCGTGGTGAGCTGATCCTAGTTCATGGCCGTCTCCTGCTGACGTTCGGGGGTGCGAAAGGGGCGCGTCAGGCGGCGACGGGCCGGCCGCAGACGGGACAGGCCGCTGGCGCGGTCGGCTGGGCGGAAGCGGCGTGGAGCACGAGCGCCGCGGCGCGCACCTCCTCCACCCGCCGGCCCCAGCCGCGGCCGAAGCGCGGCCAGGTCGAGAGCGCCCGCAGGAACGCCAGCCGCCCGTCGCACAGGGCGTTCACCAGCGCAGGCACGTCCCGGCCCTGGAGTGCCGCCAGCGTCACCGGGCCGAGCCGGCCGTCATCGGCGATCCCGAGCGCCCGTTGCAGTCCGATCACCGCCCGCTTCGGCCCGCTGTTCACCGCGAAGTCGAACAGCGCGTAATCCAGACCCGTCGGCAGCGCGTCGCCCTGGATCGCGTCCCAGAACCGACGCTGGTAGAGCGGTGCCACCGAGGCCGGAGTCAGCGCCCGCACCTCGGCCCGCGTCGCCGGCCGGCCGAGCCACAGGCTCAGCGTGCCGATCGTCACCCCGAGGTTGGTCGCCCCGCCCGGGTCGGCCGGGTCGTCCGACCATCCGCCCTCATGGGTCAGGACGAGCGGAAGCGCCCGCTCGAACGTCGTCGCGGCCATGGGTCTCTCCACGATGTGCAAGGGTGTCGCGTCGCGCCAGCCGGTCGGCCCGGGCGCGCCTCAAGCGCGGTTGGAGGGCGCCTTCAGAGGGTGGCAGCCTGGCGCCACAGCGCGTCCAAAGCCGCCGCGTCGTAGCCCAGCGCCGCGCCGAGCTGCGCCAC
>NZ_JBEXZS010000248.1:0-19100 GCF_040593685.1 Methylobacterium sp. EM32
TCGACCTGGCGTATCTGTGCTGCCTGCCGAACATGACGGTGATGGCGGCCTCGGACGAGGCCGAGCTGGTGCACATGGTGGCGACCGCCCACGCGCATGATTCGGGCCCGATCGCGTTCCGCTATCCGCGGGGCGAGGGCGTCGGCGTCGAATTGCCGGAGCAAGGCGAGGTTCTGCCGATCGGCAAGGGCCGGGTGATCCGGCGTCCGGAGGGGGCGCGGGTGGCCCTGCTGAGCCTGGGCACGCGCCTGGCGGAGGCGCTGAAGGCGGCGGAGCGTCTGGAGGCGGCGGGGATCGCCGTGACGGTGGCGGATGCGCGGTTCGCCAAGCCGCTCGACGAGGCGCTGATCCTGGACCTGGCGGCGAGCCACGAGGTCCTGGTGACCCTGGAAGAGGGGTCGGTGGGCGGCTTCGGGGCGATGGTGCTGCACCTGCTGTCGGGGCGCGGCGCGCTGGACGAGGGCCGTGTGCGGGTGCGCACCCTGACGCTGCCGGACACCTACCAGGAGCACGACACGCCGGACCGGATGTACGCGGAGGCCGGTCTCGACGCGGCCGCGATCGTCAAGGTCGTCGAGGCGACCCTGCCGGCGCGCCCCGAGACCAAGCCTGCCAGCAACGTCGTCAGCGTCGCCCGGCGCCAGCGCTGAAATAGATTCCGGGCCGCGTCCGCCGGACGCGGCCCGGATCTCCGCTACTTGATCACCGCGCAGCCGATGCGGGCGCCCGCATTGCCGATCGGCTGGGTGGCGTGGTCGTCCTCGTTGGCGTGGATGATCAGGGCCGAGCCGTCATTGTCCTTCAGGCCGCCCTCGCCGGTGAGCGGCGTGTCGCTCGACACCTCGGCATTCACCGAGCCGTCGGCATTGGCGTAGACGTTCGGCAGGTCGCCCTCGTCGGGTCCTTCCGCGTTCAGCAGGCCGTGCTTGGCGTTGTCGTGATTGACGTGCGCCTTCGACTCCTGGAACTTGTCGGTATCGGCGCAGCTGCCGACCGCGTGGAAGTGGATGCCGTGCCAGCCGGGCGGCAGGCCGCCGGCCTGGATCGTCACCCGCATCACGAGGGTGTTGGCGCCGTCGCGGAGCGCGATCTTGCCGATCGTCTCGCCCTTGTTGTTGACGATCGGCGCGTCGTAGGTCGTCGGCGCGGCCTGGTCGGCGGGCTTGTCCTGCGCGAGGGCAGGCGCCGCCAGACCGAGGGCCAGGGCGCCGGCGAGCGTGACGATTCTCATGGGACCACTCTCCTCGTGTGTCGCGGTGTAGCTAGGGCGCGCGGCGCCGGTGGGGACGGCCCGGCGCGAGCGATGTCGCGACGGGGCCGCACTTATCCGACCAAGGACAAAGGGCGATGACGACGGGCGAGCGCCTGCGGGCCGACCGCCTCCTGGTGGAGGCGGGCCATTTCGAGAGCCGGGCGCGTGCCCAGGCCGCGATCGAGGCCGGGCTGGTGCGGGCCGACGGCATCGTCGTGCGCCGGGCCTCGGACATGATCGCCAGGGGCGCCGCCATCGTGGCGGAGGCCCCGCACCCCTACGTCTCCCGCGGCGGGCTCAAGCTCGCTGCCGCCCTCGACGCGTTCGGGATCGATCCGGCCGGCCGGACCTGCCTCGACATCGGCGCCTCGACCGGCGGCTTCACCGATGTGCTGCTGCGCCGCGGCGCGGCCTTCGTCCACGCCGTCGATGTCGGCCGCTTCCAGCTCCATCCGCGCCTTGCCGGCGATTCCCGCGTCCGCGCCCTCGAGGCGACCGACGCCCGCGCCCTGACCCCATTTCCTGAGCCGCCCTCCCTCCTGGTGATCGACGTGAGCTTCATTTCCCTGCGGCTGGTCCTGCCGCCCGTGGTCCCGCTCCTGGCGCCCTCCGCCGCGCTCGCGGCGCTGATCAAGCCGCAATTCGAGGCCGGACGCGCGCATGTCGGCCGCGGCGGGCTGGTGCGCGACGAGGCGGTGCAGGACGAGGTCTGCGCGCGGATCCGGGCCCTGGTCGCGGATCTCGGCTTCGCGGTCCGCGGTCTGATCCCGTCGCCGGTCGAGGGCGGGGACGGCAACAAGGAATTCCTGATCGGCGCCGTGCGGGAGTCTGGGCGATGAGCGACGTGATGGAGATCGCGCGGCTCGGCCTGCGCGGCGACGGGGTGACGGCGGACGGGATCGTGGTGCCGGGCGCGCTGCCGGGCGAGACCGTGCGGGCGCAAGCGGAGGAGGGGACCCGTCCGCCCCGCGCCCGGCTCGACGCGGTGCTGACCCCGTCGGCCGATCGGATCGCGCCGTTCTGCCCGTATTTCGGCACCTGCGGCGGCTGCGCGATCCAGCACCTCGCAGCCCAGCCCTATTCCGAGTGGAAGCGCGACCTCGTCGTCGGGGCCCTGGCGCGGGCGGGGATCGCGGCGCCGGTGGCGCCGCTCCTCGACGCCCACGGGTCGGGCCGCCGCCGCATCACCCTGCACGTGCGCGCCGGCGAGGGCGGGCCGCAGGCGGGCTTCATGGCGGCGCGCAGCCACGCGCTCGTGGCGATCGACCATTGCCCGATCACCGAACCCGCCCTTCACCGCGCCCCCGAGATCGCCGGCCGGGTGAGCCGGCCGCTCGGCGGCGGCGGCGGAAAACCCCTCGACGTGCAGGTGACCGCGACCGCCGGCGGCCTCGACGTCGACATCCGCGGCCACGGGCCGGCCTCCGACCGGGCGCGCCAGGCGCTGGTCCTGCTCGCGGGCGAGCTCGACCTCGCGCGGATCTCGCTCCACGGCGACGTGCTGATCGTGCGCCGCCCGCCCGAGATCCCGGACGGCCGCTCCCGGCTGGTGCCGCCGGCGGGAGGCTTCCTGCAAGCGACGGCGGAGGGCGAGGCGACCCTCGCCCGCCTCGTCGTCGAGGGAGTCGGCAAGGCCAAGCGCGTCGTCGATCTCTTCTCCGGGGCCGGTGCCTTCTCGCTGGCGCTGGCGGAGGGCCACACCGTCCACGCGGTCGAGGGCGAGGCCGCGGCACTCACCTCCCTCGACCGCGCCTTCCGGGACACGGCGGGCCTGCGCACGATCACGACCGAGCGCCGCGACCTCTTCCGCCGCCCGCTGCTCGCGCCGGAACTCGACCGCTACGATGCCGTGGTGTTCGACCCGCCGCGCGCCGGCGCCGAGGCGCAGAGCGCCAGAATCGCCGAATCGAAGGTGCCGGTGGTGGTCGGCGTGTCGTGCGATGCCGGCAGCTTCGCGCGCGATGCGGCTCTGCTGGTGCGCGGCGGCTACACGCTCGAGACGGTAACCCCGGTCGATCAGTTCCGGCACTCGCCGCATGTCGAGATCGTCGGCGTGTTCCGCCGTCCGGGCAAGAAGCGCTGAACGCCGTTCGCCCCGCTGCCCGGGCGTGACCGGCCGCTACGAGGTCGTCCCGGGAACCCGGGTCGAGCGCGAATTCAGCTTTCCCAGGCTGGTGGCGAGCTCGGCCGACGCCTCGGAGACGGCGGTGGCGACGGCGACGAAGCCGCGTTCCCTCAGGGCCGCGGCCAAGTCGTGGAGTGCGACCTCGAGCTGGCGGGTGAGGACGTGCTCCCCGAGGCTCGACAGCGCGCGATGGGCGACATCGGCCAGTCGCTCCGCCGTCGGCCGCTCGACGTGCCGGAGGAGGATCGCGAGCGTCGCGACGGCCTCGGTCAGGGTCTGCGACTGGATCGATTCCGACGCCACGACGATCACGGCCTCCAGCGCATCGGTCGCGATGACCGGGGCCGCATCGTCGTAGACGATGTGGGAGCCGGGATCGTCCCGACACTCGACCTCGCCCCGGCTCCACTGGGCGATGATGTCCCGCAGCGCCTGGATGACCGTGAGGCCGGGATTCGGGTTGGATTTCGAGGTCGAGACCGACGTCCACGCGATGGTCGAGAGCTGGTGCAGGCCGTAGGCCGTGCTGTCGTTCAGGTCGCGGCCATCGTCGTAGGCGAGCGCCGCCAGGATCTCGTCGGCGAGGCGCTGGTGCACGTCCTCGCTCAAGGTTGCACCGGGTCGGCACCGGACCTGGAACACCGGATCATGGACGGCCCGATACGTCCCGAGCGTGACCAGGACCTCGATCTCGGCATCGCCCGGCGCGTGACGCTCCACCGCATTCTCGATACGGGAGAGGTCGAGCCCGACGACGTATCCGCTCTCGCGCGAGCGGAGGAGCGCTCCGTCGCGCCAGTCGGGCCGCCTCTGCCGCCGGGTCGTTGCGAGGAGATCGAGATCCTTGCGACGCGCCATCAGCACCTTGTCGTGGATGAACTGAATGATCTGCTCCGGCCGCATCTGGTCGATGGTGTTGTAGATCATCACGATGATCAGGCACAAAGCCAGGGCCGTGAGCAGCAGGCTGAGCGCCGCAGCGAAGACCGGTCGATGGAAATCCGTATTGGTGACGAGCGTGGTCAGCACGAACACCGACAGCCCGACGAAGTACCCGAAATAGAACTGGTTGACCTTGCGGGCCATGAACTGATCGGTCACCTGCGCCGTCAAGGCGGCGGCGCCCTGCTGCACGGCGAGAAGCAGGAGGGAGAAGGTGATCGATGTGACCGTGATGATGCCCGATGCCACGGTCGCGAGCAGGCTCCCGAGCGCCGCCCGGTCGCCCATCAGGTCCCCGAGCCAGCGGAAGCCGGGAGGCGCAGCCCCGCCCGACCAGGACGTGTCGGCGAGGTAGATCAGGGCGCTCAAGCCGGCAAAGCCGATCACCGTGGCGAGCGGCAGGGTCAGGAATTGCCGGAACGACCGCCTGATCGCGCTCGCGACGCGAACCGGGATCGACGTGATGGCCTTCATGGGCGGAGATCACTGCGAGGCGAGGAATAGAGCATTTTCCGACGAAGTGGATACCGGTTCATCGTGGAAAAATGCGGCAAAATCAAAGGTCTAGAGAGCTTCGCGAATCGCAATGCGATCGTGAAGTGTTATAGTGGTCCTGCATCATCCCTCCGGTGCCGCCGGCACCTGCCCGCCCGCCACATCCCGCCGCGGCTGCAGCAGCAGCGCCAGCAGCCCGGTCCACCCAGTCTGGTGCGCCGCCCCCAGTCCCGCCCCCGTATCCCCGTGGAAATACTCGTGGAACGGGACGTGGTCGCGAAAGTGCGGATCGTCCTGGAACAGGGGGTTGTCGCCCAGCACCGGCCGCCGGCCGTCGGGCCCGCGCAGTACCAGGCGGGTGAGGCGCGCAGACAGCTCGTCGGCGATCTCCGGCAGGGTGAGGTAGGTCTTCGAGCCCGACGGGCACTCGATCTTGAAGTCCGGCCCGTAGAAGCGGCCGAACTCGGTCAGGGCCTCGACCAGCAGAAAATTGATCGGCAGCCAGATCGGACCGCGCCAGTTCGAGTTACCGCCGAACACCGCTGTGGTCGATTCCGCCGGCTCGTAATCGACCGCGAAAGTCTCTCCGTCCCAAGGGAAGCGGAACGGCGCCGCCGCGTGCGCCTTCGAGACCGAGCGCACGCCGTGGGGGGACAGGAACTCGGTCTCGTCGAGCATCCGGCGCAGCAGCGCCTTCATGCGGTGGCGGCGCAGCAGCGAGAGCAGCACCCGGTTGCCGCGGCCCGGCTCCTCCCAGCGCGAGACCTGGGCGGCGAGGTCGGGGCGGTGGGTGAGGAGCCAGCGGGCGCGGCGGGCGAAATCGGGGAAGCGCTTGCCCATGTCCTCGTCCAGCACCTCGACGGCGCAGAGCGGGATCAGCCCGACGAGGGAGCGCACCCGCAACGGCACCTGGCGGCCGTCGGGGAGGCTGAGCACGTCGTAGTAGAATTCGTCGGCCTCGTCCCACAATCCGGTGCCGTTGCCGCCGACATGGGTCATCGCCTCGGCGATGGTCAGGAAATGCTCGAAGAACTTGGTGGCGATGTCCTCGTAGACCGGGTCCTCGATCGCGAGTTCGAGGGCGATGCGCATCAGGTTGAGGCTGTACATCGCCATCCAGGCGGTGCCGTCAGCCTGGTCGAGGGTGCCGCCGGTGGGAAGCCGCGCCGAGCGGTCGAAAATGCCGATATTGTCGAGGCCGAGGAAGCCGCCCTGGAAGACGTTGCGGTCGCCGGCATCCTTGCGGTTCACCCACCAGGTGAAGTTCAGCATCAGCTTGTGGAAGACCCGCTCCAGGAAGGCGCGGTCGGCTTTGCCCGTCATCGCCTGATCCATGCGGTAGACGCGCAAGGCCGCCCAGGCATGGACCGGAGGGTTCACGTCGCCGAAGGCCCATTCATAGGCCGGCAATTGCCCGTTCGGATGCATGTACCATTCGCGGGTGAGCAGGATCAGCTGGCCCTTGGCGAAGGCCGGGTCGACCAGCGCGAAGGTCACGCAGTGGAAGGCGAGGTCCCAGGCCGCGTACCAGGGGTATTCCCACTTGTCCGGCATCGAGACGATGTCGGCGTTGTTGAGGTGCGTCCAGTCGCTGTCGCGGCCGTGGCGGCGCGCCGCGGGCGGCGCCGGCTGGGCCGGATCGCCGGCGAGCCAGCGCCGGACGTCGAAATGATAGAACTGCTTCGACCACAGCATGCCGGCGAGCGCCTGGCGCTGCACCAGCCGGGCATCCGGATCGGCGATACCGCTTTGGAGCGCGCCGTAGAAGGCATCGGCCTCGGCGAGGCGGCGTGCCATCACGGCGTCGAAGCCTGCGACGTCGCGATCATCCGGGCCGGCGGCGGGGCTCAGGCGGAAGCGCAGCGTCACGGTGCCGCCCGGCGGCACGGTGATCGACGCCCAGGCGGCACACTTGGTGCCCTCAGACAGCGGGTTCACCGCCTCGCGCCGCCCCTCGATCACGCGGTCGTTGATCGCGTCCTTCGGGTGGGCGGGGCCGGATGTGCCGAAGAGGCGGCCGGCATTGGTCTCGTTCTCGCAAAACAGGAACTCGGCCGGCTGCAACGCCGCGAACCGCATCGGCGGCAGGCTCTTGCGCGTCGCCTCCACGGCCCCGGTCTCGGTCAGGCGCAGGAGCGGGCGCGGATGCTCCGGCTCCCAAGGTTCCCGTCCCCACGACCAGGTGTTGCGCGACCAGAGCTGCGGCAGGACATGGAGCTCCGCCGGGTCCGGGCCGCGGTTGACGACCGTCACCCGCATCAGCACGTCATCGGGCGCGGCCTTGGCGTATTCCACCGTCACGTCGTGGTAGCGCCCGTCCGCGAACACGCCGGTGTCGGCGATCTCGTATTCTGGCAGGTTCTTCCCCTTGCGGCGGCCGTTCTCGGCGACGAGGTCGGCGTAGGGGTAGGCGGCGTGCGGATACTTGTAGAGCATCCGCATGTACGAATGCGTCGGGGTGGCGTCGAGGTACCACCACAGCTCCTTGACGTCCTCGCCGTGATTGCCCTCGCTGTTGGTGAGGCCGAACATCCGCTCCTTCAGGATCGGGTCGCGGCCGTTCCACAGGGCGAGGCCCAGGCACCAGAGCTGGCGGTCGTCGCTGACTCCCGCGATGCCGTCCTCGCCCCAGCGATAGGCGCGAGAGCGGGCGTGGTCGTGGGGCAGGTAGTCCCAGGCGGTGCCGCCCTCGCTGTAATCCTCCCGCACCGTGCCCCATTGCCGCTCGCTCAGGTACGGCCCCCAGCGGTGCCAGCCCTCGGTGGCGACGGCGGCGAGGCGGCGGCCCTCCTCGGTGTCGGCGAGGCAGGGGGCGGGACCGGGCATCGCGGGATCCTCCATGGGGGTCACACCGGATCGAGGTCGAGCATCCGCCGCACGCGGATCAGCTCGCCGAGGGACCAGGCCTGGAACGGGCAGCCGCCGGGGCGGTGGGGCGGGTCGCCGTCGGCGACCTCCGAGACGTGGCCGAGGCCGGCCTGATCCAGATGGGCCTGGAGCGGCGGCAGGAAGCGCGTCCGCGCCTCGGCTTTCGCGGCGGCCGAGCGGCCGCGCACGGAGAGCCAGGCATCGACGAAGGGACCGATCAGCCAGGGCCAGACCGTGCCCTGGTGGTAGGCGCCGTCGCGCTCCGCCGGCCCGCCCGCGTAGGTGCCACGATAATCCGGGTCGGCGGGGTCGAGGGAGCGCAGGCCCAGCGGCGTGAGGAGGCGCGCTTCCACGGCATCGACCACCGCCCGGGCGGCGTCGCCGGTCAGCAACGGGTAGGGCAGGCCGCCAACGGCAAAAATCTGGTTCGGCCGCATCCGCGCATCCACTGCGCCCGGCACGTGGTCGGCATCGATCACGTCGTAGAGGGCACCCGCGGGCGAGACGAAGCGGTCGAAGGCGGCGGAGGCGCGCCGCTCCAGGTCGCGCCAGCGTGAGGCCCGCTCGGGCCAGCGCGCGATGCCGATCTTGAGCGCGTTGATCCACAATGCCTGGGTCTCGACCGGCTTGCCGATGCGGGGCGTGATCACCCGGTCGCCGACCTTGGCGTCCATCCAGGTGAGCTGCACCCCCGGCACGCCGGCGCGCAGGAGCCCGTCGGCATCGGCCGCGATGCGAAAGCGGGTGCCGGCGGCGTAGCCGTCGAGGATCGCCGCGCAAGCCTCGGCGAGGCGCGCGCCCTCCGCCTCCGGCACCGGCCGCCCGGCGGCGGCGTGGGCGGCGAGCGTGTCGTCGACCGCCACCACGTACCAGAGCGAGGCGTCGACGGCGTTGTATTCCGGCGCCTCGCCCCGGTCGGGGAAGCGGTTCGGCATCATGCCCTCGCTCACCGCGCCGGCCCAGGCGAGCAGGATCGCGCGGGCTTGGCGCAACGCGCCGGTGGCGACGAGGAGGCCGCGCAGCGCGATGAAGGTGTCGCGGCCCCAATCGGTGAACCACGGAAACCCCGCCACCAGGGTTCGCCCGCCCGGCCGGTCGACGAGGTAGGCGCCGGCGGCCAGCGCCAGCGGCGACAGCGCCTCACGGCGCGCCCGCTCGGACGCGACGAGGCGCTCGGCATGGGCCGCCGCCCGGATCCCGAGCCCGTCGCCACTGCGCAGGATCATCACCGCCGGACCGGCGGCGAGGTCGAAGGTGAAGGCTCCGGGGCTCGCCAGGTCCTCGGTCGCGTCGAGGCCGCGGTCGCGCTCGGCCTCGTACAGGAAATTCCGGTACCAGTCGGGCCCGTGCGCGTAAGTCCCGTTGGTGAGCGCCGCGACCGCCGGCAGGTCGGGATAGGGGCGCCAGGCGACGTTGCCGCCCTGGACGGTCGCCGCGAAGGCGAAGGCCGGATTCTCGTGGTGGAGGGCGTGATAGTCGCGTCCCGAGAGGAGCGGACGCACGGTGAGCGTACACGGGCCGTCGCCGGCAAGGCGCTGCCAGCGCAGGAGCGTCTCGCAGGAATCCGGCTCGACCAGCACCTCGTGCCGGATCGTGGCGCCGCCCGGCAGGCGATAGGTCCAGAGCGGCCAGGGCCGCGGGGAGAAGTCGATGAGGTGGCGCCAGCCGTCCGGGTGGATCACGTCCGGCGCGTAGGCTTGCGTCGAGAGCGGCACCGTCCCGCCATCGGTCGAGACCTCGCCCTCGAACCCGTTGACCAGCACCACCCGTCCGGTCGGCGGGGTCGTGGCCGTCAGGAGGAGCGCGTGGTAGCGCCGCGTGCGGGGGCCGGCGACCGGGCCGGAGGCGAAGCCCCCGAGGCCGTCGGCTTCCAGCCACTCGCGGGGGTCGTTCACCGTCAGTCGCCCGACGAGCCGCCATCCAGGGGCAGCCAGCGCCGGCCGTCGCGGGCCAGCAGCGCGTCGGCGGCTTGCGGCCCGGCGCTGCCGGCTTCGTAGGGCTCCGGCTCGCCGCCGGCACCCCAGGCCTTCACCAGCGGATCGACCGCGGCCCAGGACGCCTCGATGTTGTCGGCGCGCTGGAACAGGGTCGCGTCGCCGCACAGGCAATCGTAAAGCAGGGTCTCGTAGCCGACATTCGGCTCCTGCGCGAAGAAATCCCCCTCGCGAAACGTCGAGCGGACGGCGCCGAGGCGCATCGACGGGCCCGGCACCTTGGCGTTGAACTCGGTGGTCATCCCCTGGACCGGATCGACCATGATCCGCAGGATGTTGGGGGCGATCTGGTCGACCGGGGTGTCGCGGAAGAGGCGGTAGGGCGCCGGCTTGAAGTGGACCGCGATCTCGGTGCGCCGCCCGGTCATCCGCTTGCCGGTGCGCAGGTAGAACGGCACCCCGCCCCAGCGCCAGTTGTCGATGGTGAGCTTCAGGGCCGCGTAGGTCTCGGTACGGCTGTCTTTCGCCACGTGCGGCTCGTCGCGGTAGGACGGCACGGCGCGGCCCTGCTCGGTCCCGGCCCGGTACTGGCCGCGCACCGCGTCCTCCGGCTGGACCGGGCGCACCGCCTGGACGAGCTTCGCCTTCTCGGTGCGCACCGCCTCGGCATCGAAGGAGACCGGCGGTTCCATTGCGGTCATGCAGAGGAGCTGGAACAGGTGGTTGGGTACCATGTCGCGCAGCGCGCCGGTCGGCTCGTAGAAGGCGCCGCGCTCCTCGACGCCGATGGTCTCGGCGGCGGTGATCTGGACGTGGTCGACGAAGTCCCGGCGCCAGATCGGCTCGAACATCCCGTTGGCGAAGCGGATCGCCATGATGCTCTGCACCGTCTCCTTCCCCAGGAAGTGGTCGATCCGGTAGAGCTGCGACTCGTCGGCGACCGCGAGCAGCCGCTTGTTGAGCTCCCGCGCCGAGGCAAGGTCGCTGCCGAACGGCTTCTCGATCACGACGCGGCGAAACGCGCCGTCGCCCTGCTTCAGGAGCCCGGCCTCGCCCAGATGCTCGACGATCGGCGCGAAGAAGCGCGCCGCCACCGCGAGGTAGAACACCGCGTTGCCAGGAATTTTTTCCGCGATCTGCCGGTAGGTCTCGGGGGCCAGGAAGTCGCCCGTGAGGTAGTGCAGCCGGTCTCGCACGAAGCCCCAGGCGGTCGGATCGATGTGCTTGGCGTGGAACTCCGCCGTCTCGTCCTTCGTGAAGGACTCCATCGTGTCGGAGAGGTTTTTCCGCCAGCTGTCGTCCGAACCGTCGCTGTGGTCGACGCCCCAGATCGTGGTCGTGCCGTCGAGGAGGCGGCTGCCCGCGAGGTTGTAGAGCGCCGGCATCAGCAGGCGCTTGGTCAGGTCGCCGCCGGCGCCGAAAATGACGATCGTGCAGGGCGGGGCCGGCCGGCTGCCGGAGGCGGCGTGCCCCTCCACCGGGACGTGCGACGTCGTGGCTGTCTCGGACGTCATGGGGAACTCCTGGCCGTCGGGGGCGACAGCGCTGAAGCTAGATCCCGCAGCGCAGCAGGCAAGGGCAGGCGGGGGATGCAGGCCCGCCCCGCCGATTCCCGGCCTTTCCGGGGCTCCGCCGCCGCCTTAAGGTCCCGGCCGACGAGACTTCGAGAGCGAGCGGAACGATGGCGGACGGCACCAGTCAGGCGGGCAGCGTCGCGGTGATCGGGAGCGGCGGGATCGGCGGCTACCTGGCGGGGGCGCTGGAGCGGGTCGGGCGGGACGTCACGCTCTGCGTGCGCACGCCGTTCGACCGTCTCGTCGTCACGGATGCGGCGGGCGAGCGCGAGGTGCCGGTGCGCATCGTCGCGGATCCGGCCGAAATCGGCCCCATGGATTGGGTGCTTGTGACCACGAAGGCGCAGGACACCGCGGGCGCCGCGCCGTGGTTCCGCCGCCTCGTCGGCCCCCGGACCCGGGTGGTGGTGGTGCAGAACGGCGTCGGCCAGGCCGAGCGGGCCCGGCCGCACCTGGCCGAGGGCACATTGGTGCTGCCGGCGATCATCTACTGCTCGGTCGAGCGCACGGCGCCGGGCCGCATCACCCATCACGGCAGCACGAAGATGACCGTTCCGGCGGGTCCGGACGGGGCCGCCTTCGCTGAGCTGTTCGCCGGTACGCCGTTCGAGATCACCCAGGAGGCGGATTTCGTCACGGTGGCGTGGCGCAAGCTCCTCAGCAACGCGGTGGTCAACCCGATCACGGCGCTGACCCTGCGCCGCATCGCGATCTTCAACGACCCGGCGATCCAGGACCTCGCCCGCGGGCTGATGGACGAGGTGATCCGGGTCGCCAACGCCGAGGGCGCCCGTCTGACCGGGGAGGACGCCACTCGCATCCTCGAGGGCTACCGGCGCATGACCGGCGACGGCGGCAGCTCGATGCTCTACGACCGCCTCGCCGGCCGCCCCCTGGAGCACGCCCATCTCACGGGTGCCGTCATCGAGGCCGCCGGGCGCCACGGGATCGACGTGCCGCTGAACCGGGCGATCCTGGCGCTGGCCGGCGCGGTGAGCGGGCGGGGCTTCGACGGCCGGGAGTGAGGGCGGGCGCGCGGTGATCGCGGTTCGGGTCCGACGGGCCCGGAGCCGGCGTGATCGGTCGCGTCGGCCGATCCGGCACCGGGCCGACACCACTCCCGGTCATCCCGGGGCTCGCCGCAGGCGAGAACCCGGGATCCAGAACCGCTGACGTTGGAGAAGGAAGCGGATCGCGCTTCGCCTCATTTAGAAACCTCAGCGGTTCTGGATCCCAGGTTCCGCTGCGCGGCCCCGGGATGACGCGGAGGATATGTAAACGTCGGGCCAGAATCGGACAGGCTCTCGAGAATTGTAAAGAGGCTTCTCCAGCTTTTCTCGGCACTCACGGGATTGCCGGTGCCTGCGGTAAGACGGAAGATGCGAGACGCACCGCGCCACCCCTGCAAATGCCCTTCGAGTGCCACCTCGCCCGCCCCCGCACATGATGCAGAGTCATGGCGGCATGCTCCGCACCGACCCACGCGGCGTTGACGGCAGAGCATCGATCAGACCAAATCTACGCCTCGGTGCGAATCGCCGGACAATCACATCCGAACCTTGCACCGACTGAGGCGAAGTCGTCTAGGCCGATGCAGGCGCGCCGAATACTGCCGGAGGCACGCGTTGCGCGCCCGCTTCTTCAGCAGCGTCATCGTTCCGGTGGCGCTGATCTTCGTCGTTCTGTCGTCATATCAGGGAACACGCGCGCAGGAATTGCCGCGCGCCCTGAGGGACGAGATCGACCGCGACGTCCGCGACTGCACCCCGGGGAAGGATGCACCCCGGCGCCGCTTCATCTCGCGGCAGGACGTGAACCGCGACGGCGTCCCGGATTTCATCCTCGATTACGGCGGCTTCCAGTGCGGGAGCCTGGCGTCGCATTATTGCGGACCGGCCGGATGCGCCACGGTGGTGTACGCCTCGAAGAAGCGGAACGGCTACGTGAAGGTCTTCAGCGAGACCGTGCGCGACCGGCACGCCACGACGGTGAACGGCCGGCCCGCCCTGGTGGCAGGCCTTCCCGGCAGCGCCTGCGGCCTCGCCCCGTTCGAGCCGTGCCGGAAGACGTTGACCTGGGACGGCGCGCGGTTCGTCCCGGGACGCGAGGCCCCGCAGGCCCGGGCCCGCTGACCGCTCTCGGATGTCCGCTCCCCGCCTACTCGCCGCCGTCCCCGCCGCTGCCCCCGGTATTCGGCAGCCCACGCTCGGGATCGGTCGAATTCGAGGTGTTCGCGGTATCGTTGGACCAGTTGTCGGCGCCGGTCCCGCTGCGGGCGAGGGTCCCGGTGGAGCCGGGGCCGGAATTGTCGATCTGCGTCCGGCTGCCCTCGAAGACTTCCTCCCGACCCTGATACGGCGTCGTGAGCCGCTTCGGCCCGGGCTCCCTGATCTCGGCAGGGTTGACTCCAGTCTGCGCGTAGGCCGGCACGGCGAGAAACATGGCGATACCAGCGAGATACAATCCTCTCATGGATGCCTCCGGTGTCAAAAGCCCCGCTTCATTTGCGAAGCCGTCATCCTGATCTAGGGCTTCTTGTGGGATCCGACACTTCATCATTCCGTGAGCGGGAGCCCGGCCCGCACGGCGACCGGTCATGCCTCGTCGGGCGCGACCTCGACCCATACCCGGGTCCCGTCGATCCGGACCGGATAGGTCGCCAGATCCCGGCAAACCGGCCCTCCCTGGGCTCGCCCGGTGGCAATCTCGAACAGGCCGTAATGCGCCGGGCACTCGATGTAGCCCTCCACCACCTCGCCCCCGGCGAGGGACACCCCGGCATGGGTGCAGAGCGCCTGCGTGGCGTAGATCGCGCCCTCGACGCGGTAGAGCGCGAGGGAGACGCCGCCGGCCTCGCGGGCGAGCACCGGGCTTTCCGCGAAATCCGCGAGGTCGGCCACCGGATGCCAGGTCATGCGGGCAGCACCACCGCCCGGCAGGCGCCGAAGCCGATCGGGGCGAAGCCCTCGCGCCGGCCATGCGCCGTCAGGATGACCTCATCGCCGTCCTCCAGGAAGCGGCGCTCCTCACCGGTACCGAGGCGGATCGGCGCCTTGCCGCCCCGGGTGGTCTCGAGCAGGCTGCCGCAGGAATCCGGATCCGGACCCGACAGCGTGCCGGTGCCCAGGAGGTCGCCCGGACGCAGGTCGCAGCCGCCGCTGGCGTGATGGGCGATCATCTGCGCCACCGTCCAGTACATGTGCCGGGCGTTGGAGCGCGCGATCCGGTGCGGCGCCCGACCGGCCTCGCGCGAGGCCCGGGTCGCGAGCCGGATCTCCAGCTCGAGGTCGAGGGCGCCGCCGGCCTGGTCCGCGGCGTCGAGGAGGTAGGGCAGGGGGGCGGGGTCGCCCTCCGGCCGCGCGTCCTGCGGGATCCGGAACGGCGCCAGCGCCTCCGGCGTGACGATCCAGGGCGAGATCGTGGTGGCGAAGCTCTTGGCGAGAAACGGCCCGAGGGGCTGGGACTCCCAGCCCTGGATGTCCCGGGCCGACCAGTCGTTGAGCAGGCAGAAGCCCGCCACCTGCCCGGCCGCCTCGGCGATCGGCACCGGCGTGCCGAGCGCGTTGCCGGGTCCGATCCAGACCCCGAGCTCCAGCTCGTAGTCGAGCCGGCGCGACGGTCCGAAGACCGGTGCGTCGAGATGGGGCGGCTTCGCCTGGCCGTGCGGTCGGCGCACCGGCACCCCGGAGGGCCGGATCGAGGAGGCGCGGCCGTGATAGCCGACCGGCACGTGCTTGTAGTTCGGCAGCAGAGGCTGGTCGGGCCGGAGCAGGCGGCCGGTCTCGGCGGCGTGATGGATGCCGATGAAGAAGTCGGTGTAGTCGCCGATCCGCGCCGGCAGGTGCGGCGTGCACGACGCGGCCGGGTGCAGGAGCGGCAGCACCCGATCGCGGTCCGGGCTTTCCGCCCGCAGGAGCCGGAAGAGCTGGTCGCGCAGGGCCCGGCGCGGAACGGCGCCGAGGGCGAGCAATCCGTTGAGCTCGCCGGATTCCGCCGCTGCGACCGCCCGCGCCGCCTCGCCGGTGAGGAGGCCCCCGGCCCGCGCCGCCGGCAGGTCGAGGATGTGGTCGCCGATCGCGACGCCGGCCCGCGGAGCGCCGCCCTCGGGCGAGAACACCCCGAGCGGCAGGTTCTGGATCGGGAAATCGGGATGCCCGTCGGCCCCCGGCACGCCGCAGCGGGCGGCAGCATCGTGGGTGTGGTCGAGGTCCGTCGGAATCGGCATCACTCCGCCTCCGGCCGGCTCGGCTCGACACACGCGGCGCCGAAGCCCGGACGGCGCCCGACCGGTCATCGCCTCCACGGTCATGGCGCGACCCTTTCCTGCCCGATCGATTGGTTTCATCTGCAACCTTTTCCCCTGGATAGGAGCGGCCGCCCCAAGCGTCAAGCGCGAGGGCGGTTGCGCTCGGGCCGGCCCTGGGGCACAGCACCGGGCATGATCGCGGTGGATTGGGGAACGAGCAGCGCCCGGGCCTACCGGCTCGCGCCGGACGGCGCGGTGCTGGCGCGGCGCGAGGGCGCGGGCGGCATCCTGCGGGTGCCCGAGGGAGGCTTTCCGGCGGCCCTCACGGAGATGGTCGGGGAGTGGCTGCAGGCCGGGGAGACCCGGGTGCTGCTCTCCGGCATGGTCGGCAGCCGCCAGGGCTGGCAGGAGGCGCCGTATCTCGCCTGTCCGGCGGGGCTCGACGAGCTGGCGGCCGCCCTCGTGCCGGTGCCGTTCGCGGGGGCCACGGTGCGGCTGGTGCCGGGCCTGAGCGCCGAGGACGCGGCGGGCACGCCCGAGGTGATGCGCGGCGAGGAGGTTCAGGTCTTCGGAGCGCTCGCGGGCGCCGAGGACGCGCTGATCTGCCTGCCCGGCAGCCACGCCAAGTGGGTGCGGGTCGCGGGCGGGCGCATCGCCGGCTTCACCACCAGCATGACCGGCGAGGCCTTCGCGGCGCTCAGCGGCCACACGATCCTCGGCCGGATGATGACCGGACCGGCGGAGGTGGGCCCAGCCTTCGAGGCGGGCGTCGCCCGCTCGGCGGAAGGCGGCGGCCTGCTCCACCACCTGTTCGGCACCCGGGCCCTCGGGCTGTTCGGCCGGCTCGCGCCGGAGGATGCGGCGAGCTACCTGTCGGGCCTGCTGATCGGCCACGACGTCGCGGCCGCGATGACCGAGCCCGCGCTCGTGCGTCTTGTCGGCTCCGGCCCGCTGATGGCGCTCTACGGCCGGGCGATCGCCCTCAAGAGCGGGCAGGCGGTGGCGGGCGATCCGGACGCCGCCGCCCGCGGCCTGTCGCTGATCGGGGAGAGAACCGAATGGATGTGACGGGCTGGCTCTCGCGCTGCCCCCTGGTGGCGATCCTGCGCGGCGTCACGCCGGACGAGGTCGAGGCCATCGGCGAGGCGCTGGTGGCGGCGGGGGTGGTGATCCTCGAAGTGCCGTTGAACTCGCCCGAGCCGGTCGAGAGCGTGCGCCGTCTGAGCGCCCGCCTCGGCGACCGGGCTCTCATCGGCGCCGGCACCTTCCGCCGCGAGGCCGAGGTGGCGGCGGTCGCCGAGGCCGGCGGACGCCTCCTGGTGACGCCCCACGCTGATCCGGCCCTGGTGCGCGCCGCCAAGGCTCGCGGCATGGTGGCGATGCCGGGCTTCCTGACCCCGGCCGAGGCGTTCGCGCTGCTCGATGCCGGCGCCGACGCCCTCAAGCTGTTTCCGGCCGAGGCCGGAGGCCCGCCGATGCTGAAGGCCCTGCGGGCGGTGCTGCCGAAGGGCACGCCGCTGCTCCCGGTCGGCGGCGTCGATGCACGGAGCCTGCCGGCCTGGCGCGAGGCCGGCGCCAGCGGTTACGGCTGCGGCTCCTCGCTCTACAAGCCCGGCGATACGCCGGACGACGTCGCCGCCAAGGCCAAGGCCCTGATCGCCGCGCTCTGAGCCCGCATCGAGCAGCGGCCACCGGCGGCGGACCGGAGACCGGGCCGCGTTCCGGCGGGTGGGCAGGCGGGCCGCACGCGCCCGTCGGACGAGAGGCAATCGCGACGCACCCACGTGCGCGATTCGCATAAGGTATCTTATGGAACCTGCGCCCGCAGTCCCGTCGCCTTGGGCAAGCCCCTGAGGCTGAACGGGTTCTGGCGATGGGCGGCGTCACGCCGTCTCCCGCTCGGCCCTGGTCGCTACGCCGTGCAGCCGCGCCGCCACGATCCGCGCCAGCTCCGCCGCCTGGCTGCGGATGTCGGGCACCGCCGTGCATTCCCACAGCGTCCCGCGCAGCAGCGGCCCGAGGGTCCAGAGCGGCTGGGCGGCCTCGCCGCGCTGGTCGAGCACCGCGAGATCCTCCGCCACCGCGAGGCCGAGCCCGAGGGCGTCCGGGCGGACCAGCCCGCGCTCCATCAGGCGGCGCAGGAGCAGGTCGTTGGTATCGGCGACGCGCCCGACCCCGGAGGCGTCGATGATTCGCTGCACGTCGACGATCCGCGGCGCGGCGGCGCCCCGTTCGCGCAAAGTAACCCGGGCATGGCCGGCTACGTCCTCGACCGCGACCACCCGGGCGCGCATCAGGGTCAGTCCGCCGCCGGCGAGCTCGCGGCCGATGATCTCGTCGGCGGGCGGCGCCATCCGGTGGCGGTGCACGTCCCAGAAGGCCCGGACGTGGCGCAGGAAGCGGCGCTGCTCCGCAAGCGGCAGGCCGCGCCAGAGACCGATGCTCGCGCCCCGCAAGGCGTCGATCACGCCGCGCCAATCGATGCCAGCCGCCGCGGCCCGCCGGGTCTCATCGCGCAGGAACCGCAGCAGCGCAGGGAGCGAGGCCCGCGCCGCGGCCGGGATCTCGGGCGCGGGCCACGGCGCGGTCGCGGCATGGACCTGCGGCAGCAATCCGTGGCGCGAGACGGCCAGGATCGGCCCGGCGAAGCGGCGCTGGCGCAGGGCCGCGACCGCATCGACCATGGTCAATCCGGTCCCGACGATGAGCAGCGGCAGATCGGGCCGCAGGTCGTCGAGGGGCGCGTCGTCCCAAGGGTCGACTGCGTAGCGGCTGCGCGGTCCGCGCGGCGCCCGCAGGTTGCCGCAGGCCAGGATCGCGCCGGCGACCCTGCGCCGCCGGCCGGCCGCCAGCGTCAGCTCGAACCCGTCCTCCACCGGGGCGAGATCGACCACCTCGTCGTTCTCGAGCATCAGCCGCGGCGCGTGCCCCGGCTCGGACAAGGCCGTCAGCAAGAGGTCTGTGAGGTACCGGCCATAGAGCCCGCGTGCTGCGAACAGCCCGGCCGGCGTCGATCGGGTCCAGGCGATCCCGTCGTGCGGGCACGCTTCCAGCCAGCGGGAGAAATGTTCCGGCTGGTCCGGAAACGCGCTCATGTTGGTGGCACGGACATTGAGCAGGTGGTCGCTGCACCCGGTCGCGTAGGCGAGCCCGCGCGCGAAAGCGCCGGATTTCTCGCACAGCAGGACCGGACGTTCCGGCATCAGCCGGCTCAGGTGCAAGGCCGCCATGGTGCCGCTGAACCCGGCGCCGATCACCGCGAGGGGTGGAAGGGTCGTGCGCATCCGCCGTCGCTCTCCTGCATCGCCACCCTATCTAGGACCTCCGAGCCGGAAGGTCTCGGCTGCGGGCATCCGCGGGCGAATGAGCGCGTCGGTATGCGCGCCCCCTGCCCCGACCGAGTTGACAGCCGAGCCGGCTACCCTTAGACAGCCGCTCACCGACGGGGCGCCGAGACGAACGGCCAGCCCCACCGGACTTCCTCAGAGAAGACGAAGCAAGGGCCAGGGAAACCTGGCGCTGCTTTCTGTTCTCCAAGGGTATGAGATCTGGCCCCTGGCCCGATCGGCTCTTTGACAAGTTCATACGAGAAAGAGAAGCGTGGACGGCGTCGTCCCTGCGGGTCGGTTTCTTCGAAACCGGTCGTGAGTAGGATGATGCTGGT
>NZ_JBEXZS010000249.1:0-3312 GCF_040593685.1 Methylobacterium sp. EM32
CCGCCTCGCGGTCGTCGACCGCGTCGCGCGACACCCGCACCACCTTGCCGTCGATCGAGCCGTAGCGCGTGAACGGGAAGGCGTCGATCTTCACCACCGCTTCCTGGTCGGGCAGGATGAAGCCGATATCCTTGTTCTGGACCTGGGCCTCGACCTCAATCGGCCCGTCGGTCGGCACCACCACCATCAGCGGCTGGCCGGCGGTGACGACCTGGCCGAGCGTCGTGACGGCGAGCTGCTGCACCGTGCCGGAGATCGGCGCCTTCAGCGCCGTGCGCTCGCGCTTGAGGGTCGCCTTGACCACGTCCTGCACCAGGGCGTCGCGCTTCTGCGCGGCTTCCGTCAGCGCCTGGTACTGGCGCGCCACGGTCTCGCTGGTGAGCTGCGTGATGCGCCGCTGCAGCGAGGTCGCGGCGGCCTTGGCCTCGGTCAGCTGCCCGCGATCGTAGGCGAGGTCGGCCGCGACCTGCTCGACCTGCTGCACCGCGTCGATCACCGCCGCGCGGGTGCCGGCGGCCCGCTCCACCAGGGTCTCGCGCATGTCGGCGCGCTCCTTGAGCACCGCCTGCAGCCGCATCCGGGCGGCGACGCTGGCGGAGAAGCGCTCCTGGGTCGCGACCTTCTCGTTCAACTGCGCCTCGAATGCGTCGCGGGTGGTGACGTACTGGCCGAACTCGGCCAGCATCGCGCCCTCCTCGCGGGCCCGCACGGCCGGTGGCACGTCGGCCGGGAAGCTCGCCTTGATGGTCGGCCGGTTCTTCTCCACCGCTTCGATCGTGGCGCGGCGGCGCGCGATCTGGGCCTCCAGCGCCGCGAGGTCGCCCTGGCGCGAGGACAGGTCGGCGTCGGTTTCCGTCGGCTCCAGGGTCAGCAGCACGTCGCCGGCCCGGACCCGGCTGCCGTTCTCGACCGCGATCGTCTGGACCTTGCCGGTGTCGAAGGGCTGCACGACCTTCGAGCGCCCGGAGGGCTGGATGCGCGCGGTCGCCACCGCGTGGATGTCGATCTGCGCGAAGATGCTCCAGACGAGGGCCGCCCCGAACATCAGGCACATCACCCAGGTGAACACCACCGCGTAGGGCGAGGGCGGGGTGTCGAGGATCTCCAGATGTGCCGGCAGGAATTCCTGGTCGGAGCGGTCGTCGGCCATGCGCCGCACCCGCTCGGAGAGCCTGCGCGGGCTGAGGCGGGCCGGCGGGCGGGCACGTCGCGAGGTCGGCAGGGCGGGAATCGGGGTGGCGCTCATGCGGCTTCTCCCTTGCTTGAGCCGTGATCGGACTGGAGATGCCAGAGCCGGCCGTAGAGCGAGGCCGGCCGCTCGATCAGGTCGCGGTGGGTGCCGTCCTCGACGATCCGCCCGTCCTGCACGGCGATGATGCGGTCGCAGATCCGCACCGCCGCGAGGCGATGGGCGATGATGATGACGGTGCGCCCGCGCACGATGTGCTTCATGTTCTCCTGGATGATCCGCTCGCTCTCGTAGTCGAGCGCCGAGGTCGCCTCGTCCAGGATCAGGATGCGCGGGTTGGTGGCGAGCGCCCGCGCGATGGCGAGCCGCTGGCGCTGCCCGCCCGAGAGGTTGGCGCCGCGCTCCTCGATCGGGGTGTCGTAGCCCAGCGGCAGCCGGTTGATGAACTCGTCGGCGCCGGCCAGCCGCGCCACCTGCATCACCTGCGCCCGCGACAGGCCCGGATTGGCGAGCGCGATGTTCTCGAACACCGTCTTGTTGAAGAGAAGGTTCTCCTGCAGCACGACGCCGATCTGGCGCCGCAGCCAGGCCGGATCGACCTGCGCGATGTCGACGCCGTCGACCAGCACCTGGCCCTTCTCGGGCACGTAGAGGCGCTGCAGCAGCTTGGTGAAGGTCGACTTGCCCGAGCCCGAGGGGCCGACGATGCCGATGACCTGGCCGGCCGGGATGTCGAGGCTGACGTCCCGCAGCACCTCCGGCGTGCCGGGCTGGTAACGGAACGACACGCCGCGCACCGTCACCTGGCCCTTGGCCGGCGGCAGGTGGGCCTGGGCGAGCGCCCGGGTCTCCGGCGGGCAGTTCAGCACGTCGCCGAGGCGCTCCAGCGACACCTTGACCTGCTGGAAGTCCTGCCAGAGCTGGCTGAGGCGCAGGATCGGCGCGGTGACCTGGCCCATGATCATGTTGAAGGCGATCAGGCTGCCGACGGTCAATTCGCCGTTCATCACCGCGTAGGCGCCGAAGAACAGCACGAGCGCGGTCGTCACCTTCGAGATGTACTGGATCGCGTTCTGGCCGATGCTGGCGACGAGGCCGGCGACGAAGGAGGTCTTGACGTAGGCGGCGAGCCGCTCCTCCCACTGGCTCTTCAGGGTCGGCTCGACGGCGAGCGCCTTGACGGTGTGGATGCCGACCACCGACTCGATCAGGAACTGGCTCGACAGGGCCGAGCGGTTGAACCGCTCGAGCGTCTTGTCGCGCAGGATCGGCCGCAGCAAAACCGCCACCAGGATGTAGCACGGGATCGACAGGGTGACGATCAGCGCGAGCAGCGGCGAGTAGAAGTAGAGGATCGCCAGGAAGAGCAGCGTGAACGGAACGTCGATCGCCGAGGTGAGCGCCTGTCCGGTGAGGAAGTTGCGCACCGTCTCGAGTTCGCGCACCCGCGCGACGGTCTGGCCGGCGGGCCGCGTCTCGAAGTAGCCGAGGGGCAGGCGCATCAGGTGGTCGAACAGGCGCGCGCCGAGCTCGACGTCGATGCGGCTCGCGGTGTGGGTGAGGATGTAGCCGCGCAGGTATTGCAGCACGACGTGGAACAGGCCGAGCACCACGAGGCCGACCGCGACCAGCGTCAGGGTCGAGGTGCCGCGGTGGACCAGCACCTTGTCGATGGTGATCTGGAAGAAGATCGGGGTGATGAGGGCGCAGAGCTGGATGAACAGCGAGGCGACCAGCACCGTGACGAGCGGCTTGCGGTAGCGCCAGACCGAGGGCACGAACCAGGTCAGGCCGAAATTGTGCAACGCCGTCTGGATGTTGGCCCGGCGCGCGACGAGCACGATGGTGCCGGTCCAGCGCGGCAGAAACGCCTCGGCCTCGACGTGCTCGGCGGTGCGGGCGACCGGATCGATGATCCGGAGCTTGCCGTCCTCGAAGCGGCGGCCGAGGACGACGAAGCGGCCGTCATCGACCTCCAGGATCGCCGGGAGCGGGATGCCGTCGAGGCGGGCTGGCTTCTGGTTCTGGAGGAGGCGCCCCTTGAGGCCGAGCCGGCGCGCGCCGCGCACGATGTCGACGCCGCTCATCGGCGCCTGGCCGAGGCCGAGGTCGTGGCGGACCTG
>NZ_JBEXZS010000250.1:0-1234 GCF_040593685.1 Methylobacterium sp. EM32
CCGCCTCGCGGTCGTCGACCGCGTCGCGCGACACCCGCACCACCTTGCCGTCGATCGAGCCGTAGCGCGTGAACGGGAAGGCGTCGATCTTCACCACGGCCTCCTGGTCGGGCAGGACGAAGCCGATATCCTTGTTCTGGACCTGGGCCTCGACCTCGATCGGCCCGTCGGTCGGCACTACCACCATCAGCGGCTGGCCGGCGGTGACGACCTGGCCGAGCGTCGTCACGGCGAGTTGCTGCACTGTGCCGGAGATTGGCGCCTTCAGCGCCGTACGCTCGCGCTTCAGGGTCGCCTTGATCACGTCCTGCACCAGGGCGTCGCGCTTCTGCGCGGCTTCCGTCAGCGCCTGGTACTGGCGCGCCACGGTCTCGCTGGTGAGCTGGGTGATGCGCCGCTGCAGCGAGACGGCGCCGGCCTTGGCCTCGGTCAGCTGCCCGCGGTCGTAGGCGAGGTCGGCCGCGACCTGCTCGACCTGCTGCACCGCGTCGATCACCGCCGCGCGGGTGCCGGCGGACTTCGCCACCAGGGTCTCGCGCATGTCGGCGCGTTCCTTGAGCACCGCCTGGAGCCGCATTCTCGCGGCGATGCTGGCGGAGAAGCGCTCCTGGGTCGCGACCTTCTCGTTCAACTGCGCCTCGAATGCGTCGCGGGTGGTGACGTACTGGCCGATCTCGGCCAGCATCGCGCCCTCCTCGCGGGCGCGCACCGCGGGCGGCACCGCGGCCGGGAAATCGACCTTGGCGGTCGGCTTGTTCGTCTCCACCGCCGCGATCGTGGCGCGCCGCCGCGCGATCTGCGCCTCCAGCGCCGCGAGGTCGCCCTGGCGCGAGGACAGGTCGGCCTCGGCCTCGGTCGGCTCCAGGGTGAGGAGCACGTCGCCGGCCTGGACCCGGCTGCCGTTCTCGACCGCGATCGTCTGGACCTTGCCGGTGTCGAAGGGCTGCACGACCTTCGAGCGCCCGGAGGGCTGAATGCGCGCGGTCGCGACCGCGTGGATGTCGATCCGAGCAAAAATGCTCCAGACCAGGGCCGCCCCGAACATCAGGCACATCACCCAGGTGAACACCACCGCGTAGGGCGAGGGCGGGGTGTCGAGGATCTCCAGGTGCGCCGGCAGGAATTCCTGGTCGGAGCGGTCGTCGGCCATGCGCCGCACCCGCTCGGTCAGGCCGCGCGGGCTGAAGCGGGCCGGCGGCGGGGGGCTGCGCCGGGGTGCGGGCAGGTTGGAAGG